>JAADFI010000049.1 GCA_013152905.1 Microcaldota archaeon | reverse complement strand
CGTTGATTATAAAGGTCGGAACACCTCTGATGCCGTAAGCATTTGCAAGATCAGGGTATTTTGTAACATCTATTTTCACGACTATCAGCCGTCCACCCATTTCGGATACGAGTTCCTCGATAACAGGCTCCATTGCTCTGCAGTTCGCACACGTCGGTGAATAAAATTCCTCGATTACAACTTTATTCTCCGATACCATAGCTGCAATGTCTTTTTCAGCAACAGGACCTTCGATAATCGCTGGAGGTTTTTCTTCTTTAGGAAACGAATAAAGAACACCGAACGCAAGACCGCTTCCCATGAACATTAAAAGAGTGAAAAGAGTTAGGAACTTTTTTGTTCTTTCCTTCACTTCTTACCACCGCGTCCTCGATGGCTTTCCTGAGTTCATCCGGATCCGGAACACCTACGGAAAAAATTTTTCCTTCTACGAGAATTGTCGGTACGCTCGTTACACCGAGCTTTTTTGCTTTTTCCGCCCCTTCCGGAGTCTCGAGAAACGTTTCGATCACATCAACGTTTTCGTACTCTCTTGCTATGCTTTTAACAACTTCGGATGCCACCGGACACCATGGACAGGTGTGTGTTTTAAGTATTTCCACCTTTACCATGAAAAATATTCCGGATGTTTTATTTAAATAATTATCCTGCCGTTTAAATCGTTCCCCAGTCGGTTTTCTTTCCGTAAACACCTTTGAGATAGAAATACGCATTCGTTGCGGCTACCGCGCCCTCACCTGCAGCAACCACTATTTGAGGAATACAACCGGTTATTTCACCTGCAGCGTAAACGCCTTTTACGTTCGTTTCTAATTTTCTGTTCACTTTTATGAAGTTTCTTTCGTCCGTTTCGACACCGGATTTTTTTGCAAGCTCGACCGTCGGGACCATTCCTATTTCTATGAAAATGCCGGCCGTTTCGAATTCCCTGGTCTCACCGGTTTTTACGTTTTTTATCACGACCGATTCCACCTTTTCATCACCGTTTATTCTTTCCACCACAGAGTCCCATAATATGTTTATATCCGACTCGAACAGCTTTTTCTGATTGGCTTCCTCGGCTCTGAGAGAATCCCTTCTGTGAACAAGGGTGACATCACATCCGATGCTTTTCAGGTACAGCGCCGTGGTTACAGCGGAGTCACTACCTCCTATTACCATGACCTTTTTTCCTTTGAAAAACGGGCCGTCACACGAAGCGCAGTAGGAAACACCTTTTCCGAGAAATTTATCCTCACCTTCAACGTTCAGCTTCCTGTGCCGACCGCCCGTGGCAAGTATCACACACTTCGCGAGAAACTCACCTGTATCGGTTTTTACTTTTTTCACCTCTCCCTTAAGCTCAAGGTCGGTAACGCGGGAGACAACGATCTCACACCCGAATTTCTCGCACTGTTTTTTCATAATTTCCGTCAGTTCCTTTCCGCTTATCCTCTCCACTCCTGGATAGTTCTCAACCACATGGGCCAGCGCCATCTGTCCTCCGGGTACCTCACCGATGATAACGGTTTTCAGACCTCTTCTCGAGGCAAAAAGCCCGGCGGTCATGCCGGCCGGCCCGAGACCGATAATTGCTACATCGTAAACTACCATTCTATCCCCCTCCTGAAAACGTTTTTTTCCGGCCTTTTTTTATCTTCCAGTACCGTGACAAAGTCGCAGAGATCCTCGAGTTCTTTCGGGGCGTACCTGCCGGTGAGATAGACCGTTGTTCTTTCAGGGATATCCGAAAGGACTTCTCTAACCTCCTCAACCTTCAATAAACCGAAAGCACAGGCCACGGCTATTTCATCGAGCACGAGAACATCCGGTCCGGTTTTCAGCACTTCTTTCGCTTTTTCCAGGGCTGCATGGGCGAGTTCGATATCTATTTCCTCGGGATGCTCAGGGTCGACGAACTCTTCCCTTCCGAATCTGTAAAATTCCAGGCCGGGTAACTTGACAAGAGCCTCCCCTGTTATTCTTGCTTTCATGAACTGAATGACCACGCATCTCAGCCCATGACCCAAGGCCCTGAGACATATACCGAGAGCGGCGGCTGTTTTGCCTCCTCCGTTTCCCGTGTAAAGATGAATGAGACCCATTCACCCACCTACAAGCTCTTCGACCATTTTTTCCAGCTCCTCCGGCTCCTTTCCAAATTCTTCTATTAGCTCCCTTATTATTTTTTCGAGCATGTACTTTCCTCCACAATTTTTTTGATTTTTTCAATATCCGGCTTTTCGATAAAACCGAACGCAACTGTTTCAGAACCACCGCCTTTTCCGCCGAGATCGGAAACTATTTTTTTCATGAGATCAGAGGCATCTATCCTGGTTTTTCTCCCGCAGGAAATGAAAAGTTTTGAAGAACGGTTTGCGAGTACTATGATCGTGTTATCCGTTGAGAGTTTTCTGGATATTTCTTTCATGGTTTGTTCGTTCTCGTCTATAAGCCTGACCAGTAATTTTATACCGTTCATGGAAGTGAATTCAGAAGAAAGATCCGGTATCTTGGCGGGTTTTTTCTTCTTTTTAGACTTCAACATCTCCTTTATCTTTTCACACAGCTGTTCAGGTTCCACATTGAGAAGCCCGGAGCATTTTTTAACAACCCTTTCCCATCTTTTCATGTATTCCACCGCGGGCTCACCGGCCATAAACGTGAATCTTATTACACCGTCCTGAACTTTTTCGACCCTTTTTACAAAAATTCTTTTAACTTCGGATGTTGAAGACACGTGTGTCCCGCCACATGCTTCGTGTTCGATCTCATCTATCGACACCACTCTGATCCTCTTTCCAGGAACCGCGCCGCCCTGGTAGAGTCTGAAACCGTACTTTCTTTCGGCCTCTGTTCTGGGAAGTTCTTTAACCGCCACATCGAGATTTGAGCGGATTATTTCGTTTGCAAGGTTTTCCACGGTTTCTATCTCCGATCCGGTCGGTTTTTCGAAATGTGTTATGTCCAGTCGTGCTCTGTCGACGTCTTTGAAAGCCGAGTACTGCCATACATGATCCCCGAAAACCTTTCTGCATGAATAATTCAGTATATGCGTTGCTGTATGGTGTATCGAGAGTAATTTCCTTCTGTTTTCATCTATTCTGCATTTTACCTTTGCCCCCGCTGGAGGTTTTTCACCGGAAAGCACGTGTATTATCGAGTTTCCTGTTTTTTCAACATCCACGACCTCGGAGCTTTTCCCATCCCAGGTTATAAATCCTCTGTCCGGTTCCTGGCCGCCGCTTCTCGGGTAGAAGCATGTCCTTTCAAGCACGATTCCCTTTTCGGTCACGGCGATCACTCTGGATTCGAGTTCCGTGACGTCTCTCACAAACTCGGAAGGAGGGAGATCCGGAACGACAGCTGGTTTTTTCCGCGGTTCGGATTTTTTCACAGCCATCACGGTTTCCGCATCCTTAACTGGGAGTTCGATTCCGAGGATTTCTTCCACATCACCCGGCAGAAGACCGTGCGACTCGTAAAGTTCCGTGAGAACTTCTAAGGTTATCTTTCTGCCGGCGAGAATTTTTTTCACGATCCTCTTCCCTCTTTCCTTCATTTTTCTGTATTTTTCTTTCTCTATCTCTATCATTTTGAGCACGGTTTCCGGCAGGTCTTTGTAGTGGAGGCGGACGATATCTGTAAAATCGATATCCAGGCCGAGTTTTGAAAGATGTCTCAGACTTCTTCGTATGAGAAGCCTCGGTATGTATCCTTCGGCTGCGTTTGAAGGCACCACACCGTCCGATAGGATCAGACCTACGGCTTTTGCGTGGTCGGCAATCTGAAAGATTTTATGATATGCAGAAACAGATTTCTCAATTTCATCCCTTGCAAAACCGGCTTCTTCGGTTTTTTTGATCGCTGTTTCGAGTCCCAGCGGTATGTGGGGAACGAAATGAAAGAGTATTTCCTTGGTGGTTCCGCATTCCCTTTCCAGAACAGAAATAACGTCCGGGTACGAAGAGTGGTACGGTGTCGGCTCCGATGAAAAGTACCATGCGAATCTCTCGAGTCCGTAGCCCGTGTCGACCACTCTGCCTTTCATTTTTTTGTACGAGCCGTTAATCGGTCCGGAATATTCCATGAACACGAGAGTGGCTATTTCATTCCCTTCAAGTATAACCTCGAAACATGGACCGGCATTTCCACCGCCTTCCCACCAGGACTCTTTCAGAACTACTCTTTCATGGTCGATACCGATATGCTTCAACCATTCGAGACAGAGAGAGACTGTCTCTTCCTTCCAGTAGGTTTTTCCTGGAAACATTTCAAAGGAGTGATGCGCCATCATTTCGAAAACCGACATGTGTCTCGATGTTCCAAGACCTATGTTTTCAAGGTCCACAGCCCTGAAGGACGGTTGTGAAATCACCAGAGGATTTCCGGGCGGTTCTGCCTCACCGGAAAGCACCCATGGCTGGAAACAGTAGATGGATGCTCCGGTATAAAACGTATCGGGTTTCCATCTCGCAACTACAGGGTACCTGGAAACCCTTTGATGGTCGTGTCTTTCAAACCAGGAAATAAACGACTCTCTTACATGTTCCAGACTTTTATCCGGTCTTCTGTAAAAAAGAAATTCATAGCCCCCGCACGGAGGATCACCGCATGTCTTTCTTTCGGCTATCGACCAGAAGTTCGAACCACACCGGATACACCGGAACCGCTTGAAACCGAGGGATGTTAACACATCTAGCTTAAACGGATCTTCCCTGAGTATTTCCGTTTTTGTCGGCATGATTATCCGAAGAGGCTTGCCAGACCTTCGGTTGCCTGCTCAGCTTTTTTCTCCTCTTCCTCCTCCTTCTTCTCTTCCTTTTTTTCCTCCGCGGGAGCCTGCTGCACCTGTGGTGCCTGTACGGTTGTTGCTTTCGAAAGGACTTCCTCGATGTTAACACCTTCCAAGGAAGCTACAAGTGCTTTTACTCTAGCTTCGTCTACCTGAATCCCTGCAGCTTCCAGTACTTTTTTCACGTTTTCCTCGTTGATTTCCTTGCCCGCGGAGTGGAGCAAGAGGGCTCCGTACACGTACTCCATTTCACCACCTCTTTCAGATATGGCTAAAGCATTTAAAAAGGCTTTCGAAAGAACATCCTCGATTATTCCGGGTTCTGTGAGACCGGTTTCGATTCCAAGCGTTTTCATGTGCTGGAAAGCTTTTATCAGCAGGTGCTCGATAGTCTCCGGTGTGAAGTAGGAGATTTCTACTGCGAGTGATAGAGCCTTTGATTTCGCATCTATCAATTCTTCCACGAACTTTTCCGGCTCGATGGAGAGAACGTCCTTGGTATAAAGTAAACCGTTTTCAAAAGCCGCTAGGATCTCGAGACCTATTTCGATCGGTTTTATTCCGAGCAGATTAAGTGCGGCGGCAATATCTTCTGTTATGGTTTCACCTTTTTTGCAGACCACGAAGTCCTTCAAAACCGCGATTTTACCTCCCTCTACCTTTGCCGGTATTTTAACCTTTGTTAACGTTGATATTGCCGGACCTGGAGGAATGTTCGTCGGACCGGCTGGAACGAGTATATCCTTGGGGGCCACATCCCCTGGTTTTGCCGGTGCCTGCGACTTCTTTTTTCTCAGAAGCATGGATAACCTGAAAGGATTTTCGTTTGACAGAATTAGAGCTGGCTGACCGTCTATGAATTCGGACAGCCTTGAGAGACCGCAGTTTTCAAAAGCTCTTAGTATTAGCGATTTTTTGGCCACCTTTATCTTTGCGGTGTTTCTAAGGTCCTCCCTGATTTTCTGGAGTGCCGGTGTGGGGATTTTATAAAGATTGAGAAGACCGACAGTTTTATGTGATTTAATCATTTCCGTGAGTTCCTCTACGATTTTTTTCTTCCTTTCAAGAGCTTTTCTCACTTATATCACCTTGATCTCAACAGCCGGTCCCATGGTTAGTTTGAGGAATATACTTTTTATCTGTTCCCGCCCTCTAGGAAGCAGGGTTTCAATAGTCTTTACAGCAGTCTTTATGTTTTCGGCTATTTCCTCATCCTTCATGTTTTCCTTACCCACGATGCAGTGGACTACCGGACTTGTTTTCACGGAAATTTTAACCGTTCTTTCCGCGGTGTTGATGAGTGAATCTATGTTGGCTGTCCCTGGTGGAACGGGCTTCGGAAGTTTATTCCTCGGTCCGAGAACCTGGCCGAGATTTTTACCTATTATCGGCATTAAAGGTGCCTCGGCAAGAAATACGTGGCATTTTTTTGCGAGTTTTTTTGCATCTTTTTTCCCCATTTTTTCTAGCTGTGATTTTCTTATAACTATGACGTTCTTTTTTCCTTCGAGTTTCGGTGCAAGACTGTCGGCAAAGAAGCCTATGGTTCTGTTTCCCACGGGATGGGGAAGAACGACTTCTCCCTTTATTCTGTTTTCCGGTCTTTTCAGATCTATATTTTTCAGATTCACAGAAAGATCGAACGACTGTACGAAATTTCTCTTCTTGGAAGCTTCCCTGACCTTTTTTATTCCTTCCATGACATCCACGGCGAACGCCTCCTGCCGAAGCAGTATAACTTTTACGGGTGTTCGCTATTTAAATGCTTTTTGGTTACGAAGAAAGCTCTTTGAGAACCTCTTTTGGTTCTTTGTTGTCGACCTTTACGCCGCAGCTCTGGCATGTGCCTATAATTTGTTTTACTGCTTCGGGTGAATCCGAGCCGAATTTCATTTTTGCTATTTTTTTCACCTGTTCCATGCTGAGCGATGCTTCAAAATTTTCTGCCTCTTCACCTTCTTTGGGCTTGTAAGTTCCAAACGGTGCTTTAGCGAGTTTTTGAACACCGAGCTCTTTTTTTATCAGTGCGCTTACGGGCGGTGAACCTACTTTGATGTTATATTCCTTTGTCTCGGGATCCACCTCTATCGTCACCGGAACCTGCATGCCCTGAAAATCTTTTGTCATTTCGTTTATTTTAGATATCACCTCGCCCACATTAAGACCCATGGATGCGAGCGAAGCTGTCTGAGGACCGGGCGAAGCCTTACCACCTTCAACGAGGAGTTTTATACTTTCCATATGCTTACACCTTCTCCTGTTTTTCTATTATTCTTACAAGATCCGTGCTTACCGTTATAGGTATCGGGACTGCCGCCTCCAGGAGCTCGACCGTGACCTCTTCTTTGGCTTCATCAACCCTTATAACTTTTCCTTTTTCACCTTTGAATGGCCCGCCAGAGATTTCTATTACGTCACCTCTATCTATTTTTATCTCCGGTTTTCTCGTTTCAAGGAATTTTTTTAACTCTGAAATATCTACGGCTGTCCTCATGAGCCTCCTGACATGCGGAACCCCTGAAACAAGCTTCTCAACTTCCGGTAGTTCACCTTCGATAAACACATATCCCTTGAGTTCGGCCGGATGAAATATTGCTTTTATTCCAAGACCGCTTGCCTTTACCCTGTTGGTTAGAGTTTTTATAACCGTTGCCTCCCTTCCTACGGTCGTTCTTACCGTATATATCAAACCATCACCTTGGGTGCGTTGAAGAGGAGGTATATGACGAAGCCTATAAGACCTATTAACAGCATACCCAGGGCCGTTATCTTAACCGAAGATATGAATTCCTCTCTCGTTGGTTTTGTGGCCACTGATATCACTCGTCTGTATTCCTGCAGCTTCTTTTTGATGTCCATAACGTTCATAGTTTCTCTCCGGAATTTTTAAAGCTTTCACACGAAGTCTATTCCCAGGATCTTTTCTATCTCCTTCTGTCGCTCCTTTGAAAACGTTCTCTCCGGGCCGTAGATCTGGGATGACTTCACCCCGGTCACTATCAGCATGGTTCTCACGGTTTCGCCGAGTTCCTTCACTATCTGGGCCCCCCATATTATTTTTGCATCCTCCGAAAGCTTGGATGAGACCGTTTCGACTATTTCCTGGCATTCTCTGATCGTTATATCCGCGCCACCGGAAACATTTACAAGTGCACCTTTTGCACCTTCGATGTCGACATCCAGAAGCGGATTCGTTAGTGCTTTCTCTACGGCTTCTATTGCTCTGTTTTCGGTATCACTTTCACCCATACCTATCATTGCAAGACCGCCGGAGCCCATGACGGCTCTGATGTCCGCGAAGTCGAGGTTAACGAGCCCGGGTTTTGTAACGAGTTCTGCGATACCCTTAACTGCGTTCACCAGAATCTCATCGGCTACTTTGAAAGCCGTAGAAATCGAAACATCCGGGACTATTTCAAGAAGTTTATCGTTTGGTATCACTATAAGTGTGTCAACAACGCTTTCCAGTTCCTCCAAACCATATTTTGCGTTGTCCATTCTCTGCCTACCTTCCATGGAAAACGGGAGGGTTACGATTCCTACCGTGAGAGCTCCTATTTTTTTAGCTACATCAGCCACTATCGGTGCCCCACCGGTACCCGTACCACCACCGAGGCCGCAGGTGATGAAAACCATATCGCTTCCTTCAAGGACCTTTTTTATATCATCTTTATTCTCCTTTGCAGCCTCCATACCCTTGTGCGGGTCTGCACCGGCACCGAGACCTCTTGTGAGATCCTTTCCTATCAGAAGCTTGTGGTCGGCGTCCGTGTACAGAAGATCCTGTGCATCCGTGTTTATCGCGATCGCATCCGCACCTACGATACCTACCTGCATGAGTCTTGAAATCGTGTTGTTTCCTGCGCCACCTATCCCGACGACTTTAATAACAGCTTTTCGCGCCTCGAGAAGTTTTCTCAGTTCCTCATCTGTTTTCGTTCTTTTCATTTCATTGTTTGTTTCTCTTAACGCCATTTAACATCACCCTTAAAAATTTGTTATTATAAGGTGGATGATAAATATATTTAAAACTATCACAGTTTTTCACATTTGAAAAATATTTTATAAATTTATTTATAAATTTCTGAAAATTTTACTTCCAAGGCCCCGGAGATATCCTTCAAATCCTTGGTTATTCTATCCTTTACCGCAGGCGGTATTCCGGGCGGGGTCGTTATTTCCCACTTTCCGTCCTTTTCATCTACCTGGATTTTCTCTCCCGGGATTCTGGTATAAAACTCAACAACTGCCTTTACCTTTTCCTTCGGATCATCTATTTTTTCGTTCACCTCTATTTCGTAAACCAGTGTTTTTCCCGCGAGTGGGTGGTTGAAATCTACCCTTACGCGACCGCTTTCGACCGAAAGAATTCTTCCTCTGAGACCTTCGGCCGTGATTCCCATACCAGGTCTGGGTTCTATGTTGTGTTTTCTGAATTCTGAGACGGGAACGGCTTTGATCAGGTTCGGGTCACGCTCACCGAACGCATCCGAAGGTTTAAGTTCAACGGTTTTCTTTTCACCGACGTTCATTTTTTCGAGTTCTCTGTCCAATCCTTTAATGATATAACCTTTGCCGACGACGACCGGAACGTTTTTCATTTCGTCGAATTTTTCTCCAGTTTCTTTCAGCTTTCCTGAAAACGAAATCCTCACAACATCGTTTTTTTCCATACCCTTTATCCGTAGCCGTGAATATAAAAAGCTTTTCATTATCCGGTAAAAATTTATAAGGGAAATAAAAATATATTATTATGGCGCGTAAAAGGATGAGAAAGTCCGCACGAAGAGGAAAGTTCGATCTTAAAGCCGGCGTAAGCGGAGGTGTCGGCGGCGGTGTTGCAGGGTTCGCAGTCGGTATGCTGAATATAGGCTTTCCGGAGAAATTCATCGTTGCAGCAATAACAGCCGTGGTGATTTCAGTCGGTTTGTACGCGCTTTTGGAAAGAAAAAATTTTAAATAAGTCCCGCGACCAAAATGGGTTATGAATGAAGAGGAATTTTTTCTATTTTTAAGAAAGACTGGAATGTTTGATAAACTCGAGCTAAAAGTTCTGCAGGCATTGATGACTTTTGATCGTCCCGTCAGAGCGTCCGAGATAGCCAAGAAGTGCGGTATGACCGTAACGAATACGTACAGGTATCTTTATTCCCTTTCAAAAAAGGGTTTGGTGGAGTACGATAAAAACTCAAGCAAGGTTTTTTGGTTAACCGGTGTGAATCCGTTTCCGAGACTTTTCAGTTATGTCAGCAGGGAGTACTTGGAAAAGAAGCGTATTTTCAAGGAACTGGAAAGGTTTTACTCCTCAAGGACCGGTGAGGTTTGGGGTGGAAGGGAAAAGATAGAGAGATATTCCGGTATCGACGAATTTCTTCCCATGGCTTCGTATCTTCTTGATGCGGCAAGGGATGAGGTTCTGATCGCATGTAACTGGTTTCCCGATGACATAGTTTTATTCGATTCTATGAAAAGATGTACCGAAAGGGGTGTTGCTGTGAAAATTCTGACCACCGAGATGGACGAAGGTGTTCTGGAAATCCTCAGGAAGCTCGGCGCGGAAATAAGATTCGTGGAAAAGATTATACAGCCTTTTATAATGGTTTCGGATAACAGGCACGGTATTACCGTTGAAATGGTTAAAGACGGCGAATGCAGCGGTCTGTGGTTTGTGAACAAGCTCACGGATTACAGGAAAAAGTTTTACGATCTCTGGGAGGAGGCTGGTGAGCTTTGATACTTTTGAAAAACTGCAGGTTCGTGCTCACACCAAGAAGGCTCGAAGAAAACCTGGACATCTTGGTAGATGAAGGGAAGCTAGTCCTTGGAGAGACGGACAAATCCGGAGAGGTAGTGGATTGTTCCGGGAAACTCGTACTCCCGGGTCTGATCAACACGCATACACACGCCGCGATGTCGCTCTTCCGCGGGATTTCGGATGATCTTCCGCTCGAGAAGTGGCTCAAAGAAAAGATATGGCCTCTGGAAAGTAAACTGAATGAGAAATACGTTTATTACGGAACCCTGCTGGCAGCGATCGAAATGATAAGGTCCGGAACGGTGTGTTTTAATGACATGTATTTCTTCGGCACCGGCGTTAAAAAGGCAGTTGAAGAGGTCGGAATCAGATGCGTTTTTTCCCAGGCTGTTCTTGATTTTCCGACGGCCGAATTCGATAACCAGAACGAAGCGTTTAAAATTTTTAAAAATCTTGATGGGTCTGAACTCTTTGTTCCCGCGATAGGTGTGCATTCGATATACACCTGCTCACAGGAAACTTTGCTGAGGGCGAAGGATATAGCCGAGAAGTACGGTTCGCTCATTCACATCCATCTTTCAGAAACGGAAAACGAAGTTAAGGGATGTCTCGAACGAAACGGATGCAGACCTGTTGAGTATCTCGAAAGAATAGGTTTTTTGAGCTCCGATGTGATTGCGGCTCACTGTGTGTGGGTATCCGAAAAGGAACTCGATATTCTCAAACGATTCGATGTAAAGATCTCGCATTGTCCCTCGTCCAATCTCAAGCTGGCATCGGGCGTTTCTCCTGTTCCCGAAATGGTTTCCCGCGGGCTGGTCGTGTCCCTGGGGACGGATTCTGCGGTTTCTAACAACAGCTTGAATCTCTTCGAAGAGATGAAGATTGCGGCGATACTGCACAAAAGAAAAGACCCGACGGTTTTACCTGCACACGAGGTTTTTGAAATGGCCACTCTCAGGGCCGCCGAGTCTTTAGGTTTGGGTAGTAGCTTGATAGAGACCGGGAGAAGGGCAGACCTTGTTTTAATAGACCTCAAAGAGATTACGATGAGACCGTTTCACGATCTTGTTTCGAATCTCGTTTATTCGTTTAACGGAAGAGTCTCGGATGTAATTATAAACGGAAAAATAATTATGAAAGACTGCCGGATCACAACTGTGGACGAGGA
>JAADFI010000048.1 GCA_013152905.1 Microcaldota archaeon | reverse complement strand
TCCGCTGATGCGAAAGGACTGTAAAATCTCGCTTGATGCCGACGGAAGTCTGAGCGCCGAATGCTATGGAAAGAGAATCGAGTGCAGGGACAAACGGGTCGTATGCTGTAGATATCAGGGACTTTCAGAGGAGGGGGGAGTTGAAACGATGATTAGTTGGAAATATCGAGATCAATGTACCGAGGAGATAGATCCGAAATATTGTCTTTCCAGATTGGCGCCGGGAGAAGATGAGCACTTGCATGTAACGTGGCCAGGGATGGAAGGACATTTCGAATGTACCCTGTACGATTTCAATCTTCCGCAGAAGATTACAGCGAAGGAAGCTCAGGAATGGATAATTTCTTACGGGGATCCGAAGTATCTTGTTTACTGGGAGAAGTGGCCGGCCGGTGAAGAATCAGCCTGGATGAGCAGGCTTGAATGGGCTGAGCAGGGTGTGAAATTATGGCTTATCGCCGCTACAGGACAAATAGCTGCTGGATGTTTGAAAGTAAAAACTTTAGAAGCCGTGGCCGGAAACAGGTTTTCAACTATATTTACAAAGCTAGAAGAGAAGATAAAAAAAATACTTGGAATTGATGATATTAAAAAAGTGAGACTGGTTATCGCCGGAGCAACTGAAAAAGGTATAAAGGCAGAGGTGAGAAATGCTAAAAACGTGGAGGAAGCTCTTAAGAACCTCGGATTGAAAAACACCGTTAAGATGAAAAAACTTGGCATCGGGATCGCCGGTGTGTCCGGGCTCAAGGCCATTGAGAACTGGCTGGACAGTGTGACTTTCAAGTTCGAGACTTCCGGCCCGAAAAAAATCTTCCTCGTGCGGCCTGGAAAAGTGAAGGATGAATTCGACGTTTCCTTCTCGGACAGGCAGATGCAGATGTTTGTTGATACCGGTGAGGGCGGAAAGCCGTTCTACAGCGTTTCACCGTGTAGGGCCGATTATGTGTTCAGGTTCGGCACATATTCATGTAAGGATGAAAATAAGTACGATGACGGAGAAATAAGTATCTGTGCAAAAACAAGTCCACCAGAGCCTCGGAGTAAATACGGAATATTCGTTAAAGCCGAGAATAAAGACGGCAGCTACTGCTACAGCACGGTTACATTCTGGGAGAAGGGGGCCCAGGCCATTGACATCGGACTCACCATAGCAACAGCATGGAACCCGGTTGGCAGCTGCGCGAAAACTGTTGCCGTAACCGCGGTCGGTTCGGGTGTTAATGCTATATTTGAAAACAAGAGAAAGTGGCCATAATGAAAGCAACAACTTCTCTTGAAAGAATACTTATACTTCTCATAGGCGTTTTCGTTCTTTTAATCGTTCTCACGCCGCTTCTTTCGTGGCTCGGAAAGCAGAGAATTCCTGATGAGCCGGAGGGATGTGCGGAGGATACATGTTTATATTCACCTGACGGCAGAATATGTATAGAGAATCCGGAACCGGAGTGTGTATGCCGTGTTGATGATGACTGTCCCGACGGAAGAATATGTGCCCGAGATCTCGGAGCGGAATACGGAAAATGCAAGTAAAGCTCTCGTCGTGAAACCCGTTTTTTACATAGCCATTCTTCTCGTAGCCTTCCTGGTATTTGTTTTTCTTGTTTCGAAGATAAATTTCGGTGCGGTTGCCTCGGAAATAGGTGAAAAAATATGCGGGGTGTTAAGATGCGAGGTATGAGTGTGAGCTTCAACACCATAGTGCTGATCCTGATAATTCTGATAGCCGCCGCGGTCCTCATCATATTTTATGCATCGAATTTCGGAATATTCCCGGTTTCAGAAGCTGATTTCAGACTCGCCTGTTTGAAAGCCTACAGGTCGGACCCGTCCATAGATCTAACGGTCAAAATCGGGGATAAAACTCTCGGAGAAATCTGTACCTCCATGGGTCTCGACCCGAGCGAATGCAGACAAAGATGTCTTATGGAGGTGAGGTCATGAAGGGGATTTCGCTTCCCATGAACGCGCTCGTGATACTCGGAATATGTCTCATAGTCCTGATAGGAATAATCATTCTGTTCATGGGTGTGATGGGGCCGTCTACAAAGGATATAACGATGCAGAACTTTCTCAGAAACTGCTGCACCAAGGTGATGGACTGTTCGCAGATAAGCAACGTCAAATGTATCGTTCCAAAAGAGCTCGAGTCGGAATTCGGTACCGGTGAGGTTCCCATAACACAGGTGGCGAAAAAAATCGGAACGGACGCTGAAACCTATTGCGGGTGTAAGTGATGAAGGCTCAGGTAAACTGGGTGTGGATGCTCGTAGGGGTTATCCTGCTGCTCGGAGTGATATTTTCGCTTTACTTCGTACTCAAAACCGTGCTTCCGAAATTCGGGTGATGATGTGAAAGGACAGGAACTTCCCATAGGAATGATAATATTCGCGGCGCAGCTCATACTTATTTTTCTCGCGGCTTTCTGGAGCTTTCAGGTCGGTACCGCCGTGCTGGACTATCTGACCACGGCTGATTCAAGAATAATTCAGGAAACGGTTGCCGGATACATCTCGGCCGCGTCCATATCCGACGATGGATACTTCTCGCTCCGTATAAAGGGAAACGGTGATACGCTCCATATTCTGAACGGACCTTACGTGTGGATCGAGACGAGCGGAACGAAGGTTTTCAGAATTTCTGGCGGGGAGGCCGAGATCGAACTTAAGCCCACGGAGGCGGTCCCGGCGGTTAGTTTTGATATCCTGACCGTGAACGAAGGTTCGTACAGGCTCACCGACGGTACGGAGGTCGAGATTGTGGTCGAAAAAAAGGGATATAACATAAACACGGTGGTTAAATGAGCGAAATAATGCCGGAGACGTTCGTGGATATAATGATAATCTTTGTTGCGATCACCGTGGTCTTCGGTATTCTGGTTTCCAACCTCGATTTCAGGGCAAAGGTCGAGGAGCACGTCAGGGACAGAGCGGCCGTTATGCTCGGCGAAAGTCTGACGGGAAGCCCGTGTCTCTCCACAGACAAGGGCGTCCTCCTTTCACGGAGACTCGATAATCCGGTGTGCAGGGTCACGTTTCCCGAGGACTATTACTTCAGGGTTGAGGTCATTCCGGTTTCCTGGCTTCCGACCGGCTACAGAACCGAATGGGAATTCGGTAATTCGAGCCTCGAAGGGGCCGAAAAGAAGTTTCCCGTTGCGGTGAAATATCCAGACGGTACAACCGTTCCGGCTTTTCTGGTGGTGAAAGTTGAGTAAGGGGTTCCTGCTGATGCCGAAGTACATAATGCTTTTGATAATGATGATACTGGCGGTTATGTTTTCCTTTGTTATAATTTCAGTTTCGAAGCTCGTTGACCTTTCCGTGACAAAGGAATACAACGTCGAATACCTTCACAGGCCGCTTTACGTGCAGGATGCCATGCTTTCGTTCCTGGAGACAACGTATCCCACCGGTGTAAGGGTGCTCGACCTTCTCGATGCAGTCGCAGCCTCGGGATCGGAAATCGTTTACATCGACGGAAAAGTCATCAACGTGACCGAGACCGTTCAGTACGTGCTTACTACGTATCTGAAAAATTACAGATTCACCCTTTCCTCCGACTCCGGCACCGTGATTTCGGTTTCGACCCCGGAGCTGTCCGAAAAACCAGGCTTCGCAGAAACATTTTTGATGATTGATGGCAAAATTTACAGAATAACGCTTTACGGTGATGGGTACGAGTAAGGGTTTCGGTGTGATAGGAGCGATGCTGGTAATAGCTTTTCTGGTAGCCGTGGGTGGGGGCATGATATACTATACTCAATTCTACAAATCAGCCACGCTTTCGGTCATAGATAAAACAAGACAGGCGTTTTCAACCGTGAATACCGCGGAGCTCGTGGAAAAGTCCCTTTCCCAGATCGTGAAAAGAGAATCTCTCTCCGCTGTAAGGGATTTCGGTGTTTCCAACAGCGTGCGCTGGCCCGATGCCGGAATAGAGGATGTGAGGAAGGAACTCGAGAAGGAGATAAAAAACAGGCTCGACAAACTCGATAAAATCAAACTCGGTGACGCGACGGTGAAATTCGATGAAGCGGTCGTTGCGGTGAAGAGGACGGAGGACGGTTTCGAGATTTACGTTTCAAAGCCGTTTACGGTTTCCAGATCGAAAGACATACAATCCTTTACCTACAGGGACTACGGCATCGTCAAGGAAAAGGTCAGGACAGGCTTTTTCGATGTTAGTTCCGCGGCGCTCGATTTCTTCTGGGATTACGATTACGCTTCAATTATAAATAATAAACTCGCCGGCCTGAAAACTTCTGCCACGGTGTCGAGGTCGTGCGGCTCATGTAGTTATTCCTGTTACTCCTGTCCGATATCGGTTGCGGACGTTCTCCGGAAGACGGATTACTCGGAGATAGAAAACCGGGTAAGGGAGGCGATCGAAACCATCGATAGATCGTTAAAGGGCAGGTATCCGTATCTGAAGTATTCGCCCGAACTTTACGCGGTCTCCATAAGTAAATCGTATTCAATAAAAAGCGATACCGGGGAGAGTGAGGAAACCTATACAAAGGAATGTTCGAGGACTCATTGTATCGAGTGGGACCCTGTCACGGGAGAGTGTACGAACTACGAGACGGATACTTGGACGACAACGATCTGCCACAACCAGAGGAGTATAGATTTCAAATTCACGGTTGAAGCAAAGATAAGATTGAGGCTCACAGATCCGTACTCCCCGGTACCGGCCGCGGTGTCGGAGAGGTATCTTCCTGTAAGAGTTGATGCAACGTTCAGGGACTGGGGAAAAATACCAGGCGAGCTCGGATCGGGTGAGGGTAAGTTTCCTGTGTGGATAGACGATGACGGTAACATTTATATTCCCGGTAGGGACTTACCCGTACCAGGAAGCGGTTTTATCTTTCTTGGCCGGGATCCGGAGAACCCGGAAAGATACCTCCTCTGGGAGAACGGCGTTTCACTTTCGCAGGTTAAAAGTAAAAACTACAACTTCTGCACGGATTCCGGTTTCTGCACGAATATTCCCGAAACGCTTTCCAAGGTAAGAGCCCCGCTTAAAGCCTTCGTACTCAATACCGATTTCACGTACCGCGGAACCGTTGGTTAAATTTATAAATCCAGTATAACGATTTTAAATTATGATACTCCGAACCGCGGCGCTCATGGTATTCCTGACGATCATACTGCTAGGCTTCGGTTTCCTCCTCGGGGGAACATGGGGTATGACCGGAGCTCTGATACTCTCGTTTGCGCTGAACTTCTTCGCCTTCTGGTACTCCGATAGAATCGTTCTCGGTATCTACGGCGCCGAGCCTCTCAGAGATAAAAGGATAAAAAGAATGGTGGCGGAGCTTTCACGGGAAGCCGGAATACCCGAACCGAAACTTTACGTGGTTCAGGACCCCACGCCGAATGCGTTTGCAACCGGAAGAAGCCCTTCAAAGTCGGCCGTGGCCGTTACAACGGGTTTACTTGATGTTCTGGACGATGATGAGATAAGGGGCGTTCTTTCACACGAGATAGCGCACATAAAAAACAGGGACACACTTGTTTCCACGGTGGCCGCAGTCATGGCCGGTGCAATCGCGTACCTTGCGCAGCTTGCCTGGTGGGGTCTGTTTGCGGGCCAGCGGGATAGGAGTCCGGTATGGATACTCCTTCCTCTTCTCGTGCTTGCTCCTTTAGCCGCGACTCTCGTCAGACTTGCAATTTCCCGATCCAGGGAGTTTTACGCGGACCACACGGGCGCCCTGATTTCAAAGGATCCCGAGTCGCTTGCCTCGGCTCTCGAAAAGATTTCGTCCCATGTGAGATTTTCACCGTCTCACGGAAACCCGGCAACCTCGCATATGTGGATAGTGAACCCGTTCGAATCGGATTCGTTCTCCAGACTTTTTTCCACGCACCCGCCTGTAAGCGAGAGGATAAAGAGGCTGAAAAAACTCAGTAAAGAAATTTCATGAGATCTCTGGCGGCCTCGACTCTGGGAAATATTTTTTTGAGTTTTTTTACCTTCTGAGAGATCCTTCTGTACTTTCTGCTGAAATGTGTGAGAATCAGTTTTTCGATCCCGAACTCGGCCGAGAGTCTCGCGACATCCTCTGCCGAGGAATGCGCATGGGCAGCGTCCGCAAAAAAAGTCGCCTCGTGTATGAGTAGCCCGCCGGTAGCTTCCTCGAATATTTCCCTTACAGGTTCGGTATCGCCCGAGTAGACTATTTTTCTTCCCTCGATTTTTTCGGCAACATCCTCGATGGAGACAGTTTTTCCGTCTATTTTCAGCCGTCCCCTGGTTTTGAGAAGATTTATACTCTCCTTCGGTACCCCGAACTTCTTCACTTTTTCCGGATCGACCTTCCACCTCGGTTTCTCTTCGAAGACGTACGCGACAGCCGGAACCCTGTGCTTTGCTGGTACGGAACGGATGACGAACCGATCTTCCTCGAAAACACGTGACCTCCTTTCGTACGGTACATCCACCGCTTTCAGATCGAAACCAACCGACCAGTAGCTGAGGTTTTCTATCCCCTCAACGAACCTTTCCGCATCCGGGCCGTAGATGTAAAGCGGATTCTTCCTGTCCAGAAGGTTCATGGTCTCTATGAGCGGGATGAGACCAGAAAAGTGGTCGGCGTGCCAGTGCGTAATGAAAATTCTGTTTATCTTGAGCGGTGAGACGCCGATTTTGAAAAGTCTTATCTGCGCTCCTTCGCCGCAATCGAACATAAATCTTTCGCCCAGATAGTTTATCAGTATTGACGGGTGGAATCTCGAAGGCGTGGGTATTCCCGAACCCGTTCCGAGGAAGAAGATTTCTATTTTCATGCGAACACACCGTGTTTCAGACCGGTCCCGGTGGACACGCAGACAGCAGGTTCCGGAATTTCCATGCGGAACTTGAGGAACCCTGCATATGCAACCGCACCCCCCGGTTCGGCGTAGATGCCTTTTCTGCCGAGATTCTTCACGGCGCGAATGATTTCCCTGTCCGTTACGTCTTCCGCAAACCCACCGGTCTTTTTGATGGCGTAAAGAGCTTTTTTTCCGTCTATTGGGTTTCCGCATCTTACAGCATCAGCTATCGTTTTCGGTTTTTCAACCGGCCTGAATTCACCGGTTCTGAAAGCCCTCACCACAGGGTTGCATCCCTTTGCCTGAATGCCGAAGAACTTCGGGATCTTCCGTACGAGTCCACATTCCTTGAGTTCGGAGAATGCTTTGTAAACCGAGTAAAGCAGCGTGCCGTTTCCGACCGGAAGAATCAGCGAAGCCGGCGGATCCCAGTTCAGCTGGTCCGCGATTTCGAACCCGACGGACTTTTCACCTTCCCCCCTGAACGGATAGTCACCGGCCAGGTACGTTCCGCCGTGTTTTTTCCAGTAATTCTCCGCCCTTTTCGCGGCATCCTCGTACGTTCCTTTCACCTTTACTGTTCTGGCGCCGTACGCTTTTATCTGTGCGAGTTTCTGCTCCGGCACGTCTTCCGGGACGAAAATTACCGCCTTCAAACCGGCTCTGGCCGAATAGCACGAAACGGATGCACCCATGTTTCCGGTCGTTGCGCACACGACTTTTTTCGACCCTGTTTTAACGGCTCTCGTTATCTCCACGGATGAACCGCGATCCTTGAACGATCCGGTGGGATTCGTTCCCTCGAACTTGATAAACAGATTTTCCCCGAAGGGAATGAGCGGTGTTCCGCCTTCACCGAGAGATACCGCGCCGGATGGGTCGAGAGTCGGGTAGAACATCCAGTACTTCCAGTGGTGCGGATGCGCTCTTCTGAACTGGGACAGAATCACCTTTCTGATTTCACGGTAGTCGTATTTTATATCGAGCGAACCCCCGCATTCGCACCTGAAAACATCATCGTAAACCCCGTATTTTTTTCCGCACTCAAAACATACCATTTCTTTCGCGTACACGATTCACACCTCTATGTTGAGATCCTTTTCAAAATACTTCCTCAGTTCCGATCTGAGTTCCGGCGGAAGCTTTCTCAGTAACCTGAAAGAATCCCTGCCGGATGCGATTTCGCATTTTTTCGATATAGGTTCCGCCAGCTTGGACGGTACACCTCTTTTTCTGAGTTCCTTTCCCGAGAAAAAGCTCTTCAGAAACTCCATTAAAAGTATATGTTCCCTTCTCACCTCGGCAACCCATTTACCGTTCTCGATAAAAACCCGTGTGTTCGAATACCTCTTCAGAAACTCGCGCGCATGGTCCGAAAATATATCGGGGCCTGTTTGTTTTTTTATCCGCGGGAGCTGCCAGACTTCGGCCTCGAGAAGCACGACACAATCCGCTGTTCTGCACCAGAAAAGGGAACCCATCAACGAGAAGCCTGAGCGTGTGATTTCGTCACCTAGTCTTTTTAAGAGTCGTTCCATCTGCTGGTACAGAATGTCCTCCTGCACGACAGGTCTCGGAAACCTGATAAGGTAAAATCTTGTTCCGCGGGACGAGACGAGCTTCGATACCTCCTCCACGGTGTACGGGGGTACGTACTCTGTCTCGAAAAATGCTTCTGAAGGATGTTCAAAAAACCTTTTCGCTTCCTTTATCAGTTTCATCATGGTCTCCGCACTCACCGCCGCCGCCACGTTTCTTTTCGGATCCACGGGATCGATGAACACAAGCGGGTCCCTGAACTTTCTTGCCGGTCGTGTTTCGAGTGTTATTACCACACCGGGCCACCACTTCGTGATCTCTTTCAGAACGTCTAAAAATCTTCCATATTTTATTACAAGAAGTTCGCAGAGGTATCCGGAAAACCCCTTTGTCTTGACATCCGCGCCGTAACATCCTCTGGCGGCGCAGAATTTTTTAAGCAGCCTCGCATCGTCTTCAAGGCCTTTTATTCTTTCCTTTACGTACCTTACATGATGCGGCGTTCTGTCAACGGCCGATTTTATGTTTCTCGGATCGGTTTTGTAGCACGGAACAACATCAAGCGAAAACTGTCTGTCTCTGAATTTTATCACACCTCTAACGTAAGGATGTTCCGCATACGAGATCGTGTACGAGCCTCCGAGTTTCTTTATTATCTCTTTGGCGGCTCTCAGACCGTACTCTTCCAGTTTTTTTCTCGGAAGCATGGGATTGAAAAGCATGAAGAGATCGAGCTCGGGTTTTATCCAGGTATTTTTCGCTACCGAGCCGCACATCATGGGTTCGGCTCCGTAAACCGAGAGAATTTCCCGGGCTGTGGAAACCACTTTTTCGCTTACCTCTTTCATCAGCTTTCTTTCTTCGCGGCTGGGTCTGATTTTTTTGAGAACTTTTTTCACTACATCTTCGGGTTTCAAAAGACCACCCCGTATAAATTAATGCTCCTGTGTAAATAAAAATTAGTGAGTCGGCCGAAGAGGTTGGACTAATGGTGAAATATAAAAACGGTTTGTGGGTATGCGAATTATGCGGTGCGGGATATGAAGATAAAAGTCTTTCCGAGAAATGTGAGCATTGGTGCGGGACACATAAATCTTGTAATCTGGAAATAATAAAGAAAGCCAGGAAATTTGTACGAATCCTTTAATGAAAGACTTTCCTAAAATGTTCCTGTTTTTAACGGTTCTCGCTTTCCTAATCTTCTCAACAAATCCCGTACCCCCACCGTTTATATCTAAATCTTGAATTCATTTTTCCCTGGGTAAAATTTGAATTACATCTTCATTTATAAACCGAGCGGTTTTTCCGCGGTAATGTAAGCGATAATTTAAATCCGAATCTACCTCTTGTAGATCATCATTTTATTTAAACTTACACTATTTGATGAGAAGTAAAGAAGAAGGTAATGAAAAGAATTTTTCCACGTTATCTACAGCTTTTTGTAAAATTTCAAGTGGCACATAAAAAGCTTTCCCGTACAAGGGAGAGTAGATTTTAGGTTTTCTATTGTTTTCTACCACAATCCAATCCGGTGCATGAATCTCCTTTTCTCCTAAATATTTATCTATTGGATACGTATCTATTAGCGCTAAAAAGATTTTCTCTTTAACTTCTGAAATCTTAGGATGTTTTCTTATCCACTCTCCATTTTTGGATTTGAATTTTTTAAGTTGAAGGTGATTATAATAATAATCAAAAATCTCGAAATAATGTTGTTGAAGTCTTTTTGGTATTCCTTCATATTTGAAACATATCTTACAGCCTTCCACCCCTATTTTTAACTTCTTAGATACTATCCTGATTTCAAGTGAATTTTTCATCAGGAAGTTCGCCAGAGTTAAAGGTAAAGTTATTCTAAAAGGTATTGCTATGGTTTCTTTCCAAAACTCTAATTCATTCTCCCTCGTTAATTTAATGTTTAAAAAATAGTTTAAAATCATTAAAGCACATGAGGGTCCGCAGGTAAACTGCGTAGTTTGTTTATATACATTTAACTTCATTCTGTCACCTTT
This sequence comes from Microcaldota archaeon, assembly GCA_013152905.1. Classification (GTDB taxonomy): domain Archaea; phylum Aenigmatarchaeota; class Aenigmatarchaeia; order Aenigmatarchaeales; family JAADFI01; genus JAADFI01. The sequence continues at coordinate 9,134 of JAADFI010000048.1, read as the reverse complement.
GTTTAAGAATTTGAAAGAAAAATTTTTAAATAATTTCCCTCTATTACTTAATTTGAGTTCCCCGGATAGCTCAGCGGTTCGTTCGAGCTAAAGAGCGATCGGCTGTAGAGCCCTTCCTGGGGAGGGGCCGCCAGCCCTCGTTCAGAAACCGATAGGTCGGGAGTTCGAATCTCCCTCCGGGGACCAAATCGATCGGTTACTCGATTAATTTTTCTATTCTTTTCTTAACCTCCAGCGGTCCGATGAGTGCAACGAGTCTGGAAAGTCTCGGTCCGTACGGCTTGCCGAGTAGGGCGTTGTAGACCAGCGAGAAAAATTCATTCGCAGGCATTCCTGCATCTTCCGGGACTTTTCGAAGCGATTCCGATAATCTTTCCTCGTCCGGGTTCTCTTCGAGTATTTCGCAGAAAACTTTTAAAGCCGTTTTCTGGTTTTCGTCAACATCCAGTTTTTCAGGCGGTTTTATTCTAAAACGTTCCGGTGCGTGTTTTTCGATCCATACTTTCGCCCTTTTAACCACGGCTTCCACCCTTTTTCTGTCGAATTCGTTTTTTACGTCCCTGCCTAAAACCCGGGCGGTGTTTTCGGTTCCGAGAATCTGGACGAGAACCGATGCAAGCCTGAATGATGGTTGTACCGGAAGGTGTTCCGGGACACCGAAAGGCATCGAGAGTTCGTAGACCCTGGAGAAATGTCCCTTTTTTTTCTCGGGGGTGTTTTCAGCGCCGAAGTAAATTCTTTCTACCCTGTAAAATTCCTCGTAGATTTTTATCACCTCTTCATCGAAAGAAATCGAAAACTCCTTGCCCGGCTTGGTTTTTGCAAAAAGAAATCTGATTATTTCCGGGAGAAATATTTCCAATACCTCCTCGGGAGAGATTACGTTACCCACGGAGCTGGACATTTTCCCTCCGCGGCCGCGCACGATTATGAAATCGTACATCAGGTAAACCGGCGGCTCGTAATCATAGACCTCTTTCGATATCTCAACGGCGGTCGTGTGCGAGCCTCCGGGTGTTGAATGCTCCTTCCCTCCGGGTTCGAAATCGACCTTTTCCCTGAACCATCTCATGGGCCAGTCGACCCTCCATACAAGCTTGACGTTGCCGTTTTTTCTGAAATCGGTTTCACCGCTGAAACCGCAGAGGCACGTATATTTCAGGATGTATCCGTTGTGTTCCTTTATCTCGGTTGTGTCCTTCCAGCATTTCTCGCAGTAAATCCTCACAGGATACCAATTTTCCGGCAGCGGTTCCCTGCGGTACTTGTTCAGAATTCCCGCGATTATCTCCCTGTTATCGAGGGCTTTTTTTATCTCTTCGGCGTACGTACACGAAGGATAAAGCCTCCCCTGTCTCAGGAATTCGGGTTTCACGCCGATTTTTGCGAGAAACTCCTCGAAGCCGGATTCGAAATGCTCGGCGTACGAGTCGTGGCAACCAAACGGGTCCGGGACCTTTACGACCGGCATTCCTATATATTTTTCCATGTCTTCCGGTACGCCCCGCGGAATTTTTCTGAACCTGTCGAAATCGTCCCAGGAGTAAATGAATCTTACTTTCTTTCCCATTGATTTCAGGCAGCGGGCAACAAAATCTGAGGTGAGAACTTCTCTGAGATGTCCCAGGTGCATCGGACCGGACGGTGTGACGCCGGCAGCACACGTATAGATTTCTCTTTTTCTGGACAGAACCCTCCTTGCAACCGCTTCAGCCCAGTGCATAATGTTATTCCGGTTTCCGAAATTTTATATTTTTCCACATCTCAAAAGTTTTTATGATAAAAAAGGACGATACCGTGCTTCTTCTCGGAAAGAAAAAAGGGTTTCTTGCCAGGGCAGGGTCGGTTTTTCACTGTGAGTACGGATCGGTCGATCTCTCGCAAATAGTCGGAAGCGAACCGGGTATTACGGTCGAGACCAATTTGGGTGAGAAATTTACGGTAGTGCTCCCTTCAAAAGCCGACATGTTTCGCCGGGCAAAAAGGGTTCCGCAGGTGGTTCTCCCGAGGGACGCTTCGGTGATACTTTCGGTGGTCTGTCCTGAAAGAGACTGGCTGGTTGTTGATGCGGGTTCGGGAAGCGGGTTTCTCGCGATATTTCTGGGTTTTTATGTCGGAAGGGTGGTCACGTACGAAAAACGCAGGGAATTCTGGGAGGTTGCGCGCTCGAACGTCGAGCTGTTCGGTTTGGACAACGTCGAGGTGAAGAACTCGGACTTTTCTTCGGCGGATGAAAGGGACGTTGATCTCGTTACGCTCGATCTCAACTCACCGGAAAAATTCCTGGAAAAGGTTCACGGGATGTTGAAGCCCGGTGGCTGGCTCGTCGTCTTTTCACCGTACATCGAGCAGGCTTCATGCGTGGTGAGAAAAATAAGAGAAATGGGTTTCACCGAACCCCTCGTGATCGAAAACATTCAGAGAGAATGGAGAATCGAGGAAAAGGACGGTGCCACTTCAAGCAGACCTAAACCGTACATCATGCATACGGGATTTCTTACTTTTACCAGGAGGTTGTGATGAAGTTCGTTTTCTACGGAAGGGGTCATGAAAACATAAAAGCCGAACACGAGACCACGATAGAATTCACCAAGGAACACACGCTCACCCAGAGAGGCGACTGTATAGTTGCAGTGAGTTGCGAAGCTGCATGTGCCGATCTTCCCGAAAAGCTGAAAAGAAAACTCAAATCAGGCTGTAAAGTCAGAATTGAAATCCGCGCATGCGGTTTTTCCGAGACGATAGAAGCATACGGTCACCCGGATCTGGTTCTCGAGCACCCGACCGACATCGTTATAAGAAAATCCGAGTTCATAGATTCGAGAACTCTTTGTATTAGGGCTAACAAGTCCGCGGCGGGCCTGGACAGGAGGCTTGTGAAAACGTTAAAGAATAAAAATACCCGCGTTGAGATAATAATTGAAACGGGCTCGTAGTATAGCTTGGTCCAGTATCCCCGCCTTGGGAGCGGGAGACCGCGGTTCAAAGCAGAACCACCAGCGGATTCCTGAAACCGATGAGAATCCGCGCGAGCCCACCATTTAAATCAGTTCGTACTCGTCCACGTAAAGAATTCCGTTGTAAAGTATCTTTGCCCTTATTCTGTCGCCCGGTTTCAGCCCCGGAAACAGCTTTTCACCCGGACTGTCCGCAAGCTTTGTGAAAACAAAGGTCCCGTTTTCCCTTGGAATAGACCGTTTTTCGCTTGTAAGGACGCTCTCGAGGTTACCGGTAGAAGTGAGTGTCACGTAAACTACCTTTGAAGGTCTGGCTGTGAGCACAAAAATAGCCTGTACTTTTTGACCTTCTTCAAGCGGGGGAAACTTACGGTGTTTGACTGTCGCACCTGTTCCTCTGGATCCTGGGACGGATTTTGTGTTGTTTTCCTCTGCGGAAAAACCTTCTACCGGGGTGTTTTCAGACCCGGAAAAACTGGTATACGCGATAATTTTATCGACCCTGAGAGTGCCCGTGTCCTTCGGATAGAACTCGTTGCATTCCGAATCCAGACATACATCGGACTCGGAAACCGATAAAACCGTTGCCTCGATCACACCGTAGTCCGCACCTGAAGGTAAACCGAGAAAGTCAAGATAATCCTGATAGGCCACATACTCTTCAGGATAGATAATCATTTCACTTGGATTCTTACCGGGAAGGAGAAAAAACATAGAGACAAGAAGCAGTGCAGCAAGTAAATACAGGAATTTTCTCATAAATTAAATCATGCCAGAATACTTAAAATTTTTATACCACTGGGTGTAAGACATTTTCCATGAGACTCGATGTTTACCTCGTGAAGAAAAAGCTCGTTTCGACGAGGTCAAAGGCGAAATCCGCCATACTCCGCGGTCTCGTAAAAGTCGATGGAAAAACCGTGAGGGAACCCGATTTCAGGGTAACGAACGAAAATGTTGAGGTTACCGATAGGTACCTTGCCGAGATGCCTTCCGGATACTTCAAACTCAAAAGACTCATAGAGGAAGAAAAAATCGTTGAAAAGGGAGACACCGTTATCGATCTTGGCTCGTCTTCAGGTGGATTTCTTCTCGCCGCCTCGGAGATAGCTTCCTCGGTCTACGGGTTTGAAATTTCCCCGGAGTTCAGAGAGGCTCTCGAGAATATTCGGAGAAAAAGAAAAAACGTGAGGGTGTTTTTTGAAAACGTTTTCACCGTTGACCCGGACGTGGTTCCGGAAAACGCTGACGTTATTTTAAACGATCTCACCCTGGATCCGATTTCGAGTTTTCAGGCGCTGGAAAGGTTTCTTTCCAAATTGAAGCCGAACGGAAGGGTCATGATGACCGTCAAGCTCGGAGACCGGAACAGGGAAGACGCGGAAAACCTCGTTAAAACGCTTGCAGAAAAATCCGGTCTGGAAGTGGAGAAAACGGTTCCCGGTGAAAAGCGCGAGATTTTTGTGTTCATGAGAAAAAGGGCCCGATAAAGAGAAACACGAGAAGGAAAAGCGTTAACGCGCTTAACGTGTTGGAAATCCTCTTTCCGTGCGTACCGAAGAGTTTTTCAAGAATTTCCGAAGCGATGTATCCGCCATCGAGAAACTTTATAGGCAGGATGTTTATCATTCCGACGGCGATCGAAAAAACCCATATCATTGTGAGGAGCTTGATAAAAGGAAAGAGAGACTCGTTCCTGAAATTCGGTGAAACCGCGAATCCGAGGTAAATCTTCGTAGAATTCGTTTCGGGAACAAAGGAAAACGTGCCGTTAAGTGTTTTTACCGTAAGCGTTTGGTTCGGTTTATATCCTCTGAGTTCCTTCGAAAGGAGATGTGTGGAAAACTCGCTGTATTCTGCTGAAGCCGTTCGGTTATTGATCTCGGTTATTATCATTCCTTCCCTGAGACCGGCCATGTAAGCTTCGGATGAATTATCGACGGCCGAGACAACGAGCCCCGGAGAGACCGCAGAAGGCCAGACGAACGTGGAAACGAAAAGAAAGACCGCAAACGCCACGAGAATGTTTGCAAAGGTTCCGGCCGCGTAGATCCTCAGTTTCGATAAAACAGGCTTCCTTTTGATCGACCTTTCGCTTGGTTCGACGAACGCACCCGGCAGGAAGAAAAGAAGCAGGAGCACGCCCACCGATTTCAGTTTCACACCCTCCACTCTTGAAGCGATCCCGTGAAAGAGTTCGTGGGGCACGAGTATGACCGCCACCAGCACGATCCAGAACCAGAAGGGTATGAGCATGTAGCCGGGACCCACCGAGACATCGGGCGAGGGTGCCGGAACTATGACGAATGCAACCGGACCGCCGATCTCACCTTTCATTATTTTTACAGCCGTGGTTGAGAGTACGAAAAGACCGTAAATCATGAGCAGCACCGAGAGAAAGATACCGAAAGTTAGCAGAATTTTCCACGCCCTTTTCGGTGCCGAAAGGGTTTCGATAACCGAGAAAAATCTTTTTGTCCGCCTCATCAGAACAGGGCCTTTTATTTCGATGTTTTTTCTGTCAAGAAAAACAGCAATAGCAACAAGGGCCAGGAATACAAGCACCGAAAGCAGATATACGTCCATCACCGTTTACCTCGCAGATCGTCGTAGTTAAATATTTATACCGACCGTTTGATATAAAAAAATATGCATCGGGGTCTTACCTTCAAGTGTATTACGGTAGGAATTCTGTATTGGTAAGACCCCAATCCGTTCTCCGGGGTGATTTCTATGGGGTGTGTTTCCTGTGGGGATAACGTGGTTGGGTTCCGATGGGTGAACCTGATAAGAAACGGCGACGGACTTTTTCAGGTGAACCTCAGCTCTTACTGTCTGAGGTGCGGAAACAAGAGATCGGAAGTGCTCAGAAGAACGATAAGATCAGGTAAAATTCCGGAGCTGCTTCCGAACGAAAGGATTTAGGGTCTGAGATAGAGTACGAGAAGCGCGATCGTGATTACGAGTATCACTATCCATAGAAGTTTCTGGTCGTTTGCAAAACCGAAGGGCACCGGACCTATGAAACCACCGAAGGCGAATCTGGTTTCTCCTTTGAGGCCTGCAGCGAGTAGCACGATAAAACCGGCGATGATGAGTATTAAGCCCAGTGTAACAAGGACTTCGGTGTTCATAATTTAAAGTTCGCGAACACGGATATAAATTTAAGTCTTTCTTATCACGTTCAGCCTCGGTTCGTAGATCATCCCCTCTGATTTCAGTTTCGAGAGGAGTTCATCGATGTTTTTAAGACCTTCACTTTCCGCGGCAGCAACTATGTCCTCCTTCGGAATGTCCTTCCCCATTTCCCTTTCCAGACGTTCGATGATATCCATGAGTTTCCTTATCTTGCTTCTCTGCGACGACGGTGTTCCTCCCTCGAGTTTGTCTATATCGATTCTTCCGGTTTCGTAGTCGTATCCGAGCTGCTCAAGGGAATATTTCATCAGTTTTATTGCCCTTTCCGCATCCTGGGCCTCGACTCTGTCGGAAAGTCTTATTTTCGCCGAAGCTTCCGCGAGTCTTACAAGGGCCTCGTTCTGTCTGAGAGTTATTGCTACCGTGTCCTCACCGGCGTACATGTTTCTCATTTTAACGTAAAACTCCTTTATCTTTTCGCTCGCCTCTCTTGTCATTTTCGGGTGACAGTGTTTTCTTACGTAGGCTATGAACTTTCTCAAAAACTCCGGAGGTATTTCCGGTTCGACCTTTTTCGGATCAAGTCTCGTTTCAAGGACATAAGAGGCCAGCTCCTCGTCTCTTTTCCTGTCCGGGACATCTCTTATCGCGAATTTGAGGTCGAATCTGGAAAGAAGCGTATCGGGTATGTCTATCTGTTCGGCTATCGGTTTGAACGGATCGAATCTGGAAAACTTCGGGTTGGAACCTGCAAGAACCGACACCTGGGCCGGAAGGGTTGCCACTATGGATGCCTTTGCTATGGAGATAGTTTGTTGTTCGAGAGCTTCATGCATCGCGATCTGGTCATCCTTACTCATTTTGTCGAACTCGTCTATGGCTATGACCCCTTTGTGGCACAGGACCATGGCGCCTGCTTCCAGAACCCAGCCTCCCATGAATTCCTCGTCCCTGAAAACGGTTGCGGTCAGCCCCGCACCGGAAACACCCTTGCCGCTTACGTATCTTCCCCTCGGAATGATGTTTGCAACGAGTTTGAGAAGCTGGGACTTTGCAACCGCGGGGTCGCCTACCAGAAGGATGTGAATATCGCCTCTTATTCTCGTACCGTCCGGAAGCTCATGCGGAACACCGCCCACGAGCTGGAGAAGAATCGCTTCTTTTATGGTGTCCAGGCCGAATATCGAAGGAGCTATCGATCTCACGAGCTTTTTATACACGTCCGGGTCCGATGCGAGCTCCTTTATTTTTTTCTCGTCCTCCTTGCTTATTTCGATCTCTTCCCATTCGATTTCAGTCGGTTCCACATAGTTCGCTTCGATAAAAAAATCCATCTGCGTCTTCAGTCTTCCACGAACCGTCTTTTTGATCTCCCTGACCACACCGTTGATTTTAAGTTTGTTGCCTGGGTCTGTTTTTCTCTGCATCTCCGGTGTTGTGAGATCCTTTTTGAGGTAGACTGTTACCTGACCCGGTTTCTCGCCTACAGAAAGCTCGAACGGCTCTTCCAGAACTATCCACCTGGCATCGAACAGTTTTTTATCCGTTAAAACAAAACCGGATTTTTTACCGCAAACGCACGAGTCCGGCGGTTTCAGGGTTCTTTCCGACTGGGGCACCGAAATTTTCTCCCCGCAGTCCGGACATTCGAAAATCGCTACCTCGACCTCGGGTTTGACCTCGGAAGCCCTTTTAACCACACCTTCAATGCAGACGAACTTCCCTATGTGCGATGACCTCAGGTTCCTTATTCTTACGGTTTTCGATTCCGGAAGATTTTTGAACCTCACCTCGATTTTTCTCGGTTCATCGAGCAGCGACGAAAGCACTTCCCTGGCGGAATCAAGAACAGCGTCCGGATCGTTCAGAAGTCGGTCGGCAAGCTCAGGGTTGAAGCGATCCAGGTCCTGGAAGTCGACCGTTAACGAGCTCTCGCCCTTTTCCATGAGCTCCAGAATATCCTTTTCGTAAAACTGCCTGAAAAATTCTTCCAGGATTTCTGTTTCACTCAAGGGAAGCGAGTTTTCTGTCAAGTTTTTCCACCGCCCTTCTCACGTCGGCTATGCTTCTTGCACCCGTGCATACTATTTTACCCGAGCCGAAAAGAAGGAACGCCACTTTCGGGTCGTCCATTCTGTAAACCAGTCCCGGGAACTGTTCGGGTTCGTACTCCGCGTTTTCCAGGCTGAAGGCTATGGAGTCGAGATTGAGTTCCCGGTTCAGCTTCGCGGAGGCAACGATGTTTTCTATCTGGATTTTATACTTTCTCGGGACCTTTATACCGGCCTTTCTTATCATGGAAACGACCTTTGCTATCGCCTCGTTCGTATCCTTCGGTGATTTGGCTCCGGTGCAGACTATTTTACCCGAGGAGAATATCAGGGTAGCCGCTTTCGGGTTTTTCAGCCTAAGAACCAGTCCCGGGAACTGTTCGGGTTCGTACTCGATTCCTTCCAGGGAAACCACGACCTTTTCAAGAGGTATTTCCACGTTGAGAGAAGCCGAAGCAACCACGTTTTCTATTCTTATCCTGAAACCCATAGCCATTCACCCCGCAGATTTTATAAACGGTGTTAATTGTTTAATATTTAAATAACCTTTTACGGATTTAAGGATTATGGAGGTCGCCGCACTTTTTTCAGGGGGAAAGGATTCAACTCTCGCCCTTTTGAAGGCCATGGAATCGGGTCATAACGTAAGGTTTCTGGCCACGGTGCATTCCGCGAATCCGGACAGTTTCATGTATCATACATCTAATATAGGGCTCACGGTTCTCCAGGCAAAGGCTCTCGGGATCGATCTGGTTTCAAAGGAGTCGAAGGGCGTGAAGGAAAACGAGGTTCACGATCTGAAGATCCTTCTTTCGGGCCTGGATATTCAGGGCGTTGTTTCAGGTGCGGTGGCTTCGAGGTACCAGAAGGAGAGGATAGAAAGAATCTGCAAAGATCTCGGACTCAAATCCATAACACCGCTATGGGGAAGAGAACCGAGAAAGATTTTGGAGGAAGTGATAGAGAGAGGGATGAACGTTATAGTAAC
>JAADFI010000047.1 GCA_013152905.1 Microcaldota archaeon | reverse complement strand
GTAAATTTTTTTATTTTTCCGCGGCAAAACAAAATATGTGGCCGAGATGGTGTAGCGGTTAGCACAAGGGCCTGTGGAGCCCTTGGCTCGGGTTCGAATCCCGATCTCGGCCCCATTTACGTCATTGCCCTTATTATGTCGGCTCTCGTTATTATTCCCACAAGCTTTCCGTTCTCCACCACGGGAATTCTGTTTACGTTGTGTCTGTTCATCAGCCTCGCGGCTTCCAGGAGGTCCTTGTCCGGAGAAATAAAAACTTTACACGGCTTCATAACGTCCTTCACACGGATTTTTTCAGCGTTTTTCCTTATCTCGCTGAAATCCTTTGATTTGAGCAGCGATAGGAGAACCGAGAAAAAACTCCCGGTATCCGTTCTTATTTTCGGAAAGAAAACATCTATCGCCTCCAGCACATCTCTTTCGGTGAGAATACCTACCACCTTTTTTCCATCGGTCACCGGTGCCCCGGAAATACCCCTTGAAGTTAATTTCTCAACAGCCTTTTTCAGACTCTCCTCCGGTCTCAGGGAAACCACGTCCCTTGTCATGAAGTCGCGAACCTTCATAATAAAAATCCTGATTTCTAAATTTATATTATGAATTACCGCGCACATCTTGCGGCCGGGACGGTTTCGTTTTTCGTGGTCCTTTTTCTTGCCGTTCGCTACGGAGACATCGGTTTTTTCCTCGCTGTTCTCTCGTATTCGGTTTGCATGTTTTTTTCTCTGTTTCCGGACGTGGATACCAGGAGGTCCAAGATTCACAGGTTGCTTCTTCATGTATCGATCGTTCTCACCGGTATATCCCTTCTGCTCGGCTTCGGAGCGGTGCCGTCTGTTTTTATGATTCTCTGGCTGGTTGCGATCACGAAATTAAAACATAGAGGCTTCCTTCACAGCTTTACCGCGGCCGTTTCCCTTCCTTCAGTCGTAGGACTGATATCTTACTATACCTTCGGCACGTTTTTACCCGCCGTCTTCGGGTTCGCCGGCTATTTTTCGCATCTCCTTCTCGACGGCAAGGCATAAAAGTTTAAAAATTAAAGAAAACATAAAATTAAACGGTGAAAGGGGTGAAGGGTGAACGAAAAATTTTCTCTTGAAAGGTACGATCCGAAAAGAGTTGAAGATGAGGTTAGAGAGTTCTGGAGGGAAATAAACCTTCCGGAGCTGCTGAAAAAACACCGCGAGGGAAGGAAAAAGTTCTTTCTTCTCGATGGACCGCCTTACGTCAATGCGGTTCCTCACGTGGGTAACATAAAAACCACGACCTGCAAGGATATATGGTCAAAGATAATGATAATGCGCGGATTCGATGCCTGGCTGCAGCCGGGCTTCGACTGTCACGGGCTTCCTGTCGAGGTGATGGTGGAGAAGGAACTCGGTATAGAGAATAAGTCGGACATAGAAAAAATAGGAATAGAAAAATTCATAGAGAAATGTTACGAAAAGATTCTCAACAACGAAAAGACCTGGATGGAGTGCTACAGACTTCTCGGGGCGTGGCGCGGGTTCTACAGACCGTATTTTACGTACGAGAAGTATTATATCGAGGCCGGATGGTGGACGCTGAAAAAGCTCCATGAAAGGGGGCTTCTTGTTGAAGGCGAGAAGCCCATACACTGGTGTCCGAAGTGCGAGACCGCCCTCTCCGGGTACGAGGTTTCGGACGCCTACAGAAACCTGACCGACCCGAGTCTTTTCTTCAAGGTCAGAATAAAGGGAAGAGAAAACGAATTCTTTCTTGTATGGACCACAACACCCTGGACGCTTCCGGGTAACGTTGCTTTGGCCGTGCATCCGGAAGAGGAATACGTTAAAATAAAAATGAACGGGGAATACCTGATACTCGCAAAAAAAAGGCTGGAGCACGTTGTCGAGGGCGAATACGAGGTTGTCTCGGTCTTTAAAGGCGAGGAGCTTGACGGTCTCGAATACGAGCCCGTTCTGGATATAACGCAGCAAAAGGAGATAAAACACGGAAGAAAGGTAGTTCTGAGCGTACCGATAATGAAGTCGAAGTCCTACGGAAAGCACGGTTCCGGAGAGGATGTGTACGAAGAGTTCGTTAACATGGACGAAGGAACGGGAATAGTTCACGTCGCCCCCGGACATGGACCGGCAGATTTTCTGCTCGGAAAGTACTACGGTCTCGATGTGGTTTCACCCGTCGATGAATCGGGTCGGTTTACCGAAAAGGCGGACTGGCTTGCCGGAAGGTTCGTTAAAGATGCGGAGAACGAAATAATAGAAAAATTAGATTCCGAGGGGAGGGTTTTCAAAGCCGGAAAGATAACACATTCGTACCCCGTGTGCTGGAGGTGTAAAACACCCCTCATATTCAGGATCAGCAAGCAGTGGTATCTGAAGGTAGACCCGATAAAGGATAAAATGCTCTCGGAAAACGAGAAGGTAAAATGGATGCCGGGCTTCGGACAGAAGAGATTCGAAAGATGGATTGCCGAGCGTGAAGACTGGTGTATTTCGCAGCAGAGATACTGGGGAATACCCATGCCGGTATGGGTTTGTAAGTGCGGAAAGAAGAAAATAATAGGTTCGGTGTCCGAGCTTGCCGAAAACGCAGTTAATTTTTCAGAGCTCGACGACCTTCACAGGCACAGAATAGACGGCATAAAACTCAGATGCGACTGCGGAGGCGAGATGGAAAGGGTAAGGGATATATTCAACGTGTGGTACGATTCCGGAATAGCTCCCTGGGCGTCGCTGGGTTATCCTTCCGAAAACAGGGAGCTTTTCGAAAAACTCTTTCCGTGCGATCTCATAGTCGAGGGGCAGGATCAGATAAGGGGATGGTTCGATTCGCTCATGTTTCTCGGTGTTTCCGTTTTCGACAGATCTCCCTATAAGTCCGTTGGCATGGTGGGGTGGGTAGTTGACGAGAAGGGAGAAAAAATGTCCAAAAGCGTGGGAAACGTCGTATGGGCGCGCGATGCCCTGGAAAAATTCGGGGGCGATGTTCTGAGGTTTTACTACTGTTTCGGCACTCCGCCGTGGGAAGTCCAGAGATTCAGCCCGAGGATATGTGAGGAAATAAAAAGGTACCTTAACATTCTTTGGAATATTTTCGTATTTTTCCAGGAATATCGCACCGATGCATCCGGACTCTCGATAGAGAAACCCGAAGATGCATGGATCGTCTCGCGGGTGAACACGCTTGTAAAAAGATTAAACGAGGCGATAGATTCCTTTGAATTCCACAGGTACGGGAAGCTGCTTCAAGACTTCTTCGTCGAGGATCTTTCAAGGTGGTACATAAAATCCGTGAGGGATAGAATAAAATCTGGTGATGCCTCTGCCGTATCCGTACTGAGCTATGTGCTTCACAGGCTCGTCAGACTTTGTGCTCCCGTGATTCCGTTCGTTTCGGAATACCTGTACCAGAGGGCTTTCGGTGATAAAACTTCGGTGCATCTCGAGGATTGGCCGGAATGTGACGAGAGTTTTGTGAACGCGGAACTCGAGGAGATGATGGAGGAGGCGAAGAAAATAGTCGAGGCGTGTCTTTCCGAAAGGAAGAAAAAGGGAATAAAGCTGAGATATCCTCTTAGGAAGGTGACGGTGTACGGAGACTCGGGCACGTCGCGGGTGCTTGACGTTTTCGGCGAGATGATAAAAAAGCTCGCAAACGTCAAGGAAGTTGTTTTCAGCGAATTCCGCGCCGTCTCGGTGAAGCCGAACTTCTCCTCGCTCGGAAAGAAGTTCAGGGAAAAAACGCAGACCGTGGCAAAGGCGATAACAGAATGCGATGCCTCCTGGCTAGAGGAGGAATTAAGAAAAAACGGAAAGGCGGTTCTGGACGGTTTCGAAGTCTCGAAGGATGACGTGCAGTTCGTCTACCCGGAAAGTGTCGTGGAATTGGATACGGAGGCGGACGAAGAGCTTAAAAAAGAATGGCTGCTGAGAGAACTGATCAGGGCTGTCCACGAAGCGAGAAAAGAGGTTGGTCTCAAACACGGCGAGAAGGCAAGGCTCTATCTTCCGGAAGAGCTTTCCGCGTTTTCCGAAGAGATCTCTGCCGAGACTTCGTGCGAGGTAACTGTGGAAACAAGGTCCGATTTCAGCTTTGAGTTCGAAGGAAAGACCTACAGCTTTGGTCTGGAAAAGGCTTAAAAATTTGGATGCATAGAAAAAGTCATGGAAAAGCTGATCAAACTTGCCGAGAAAATAAAAGATCCGGATCTGAGGAAGAAGACCATCGAGCTGCTGAAGGATCCATCCCTTTCAAACCCGGAGGTTCCTTATACTCCTGCAAATTTCTCTGAGCTCCCGGCATGGATAGGCGATCATCACTTTTATCCGGGCGGTCTCGCCGATCATACGTATTCTGTGACGAAAATAGCGCTCGAAACCGCGAAGCACTTTGAAAAGCTTTACGGAGTTAAGATAAACACCGATTACGTTATAGCCGGTGCGCTGCTGCACGATATAATGAAGGTTGTTATACTCTCCAAGGAGCCCGGCGGGTGGGGGTTTACAGGCTGTCTCCTCGATCACGCCGTTCTCGCGGCAGCCGAACTCTATGCAAGGAAATTCCCGGAAGAGGTCATACACATCGTTGCTTCGCACGGCGGTGAGCTCGGTGCAGCTGCAGCAGCCCCGAGAACCATAGAGGCGCAGATAGTGTTCTGTGCGGATTTTTTCGATACCATGGTCGAGTCATTCATAAGGGGAAAGCAGATTCTCATATTAAGGGAGAAATGAATGGATGTGCTCGGACTCATAGATCAGGCCGGAACATGCGGAATATTCTTTCATTCGGATTCGGACGGTGTATGTTCGGCAGTCCTTTTCAACCGTTTCGTTAAGAGTCTCGGTAAAAAAACACTTCTCGGTACCGGCGAGGTTGACGAAGATTATTTCGAAAAGTTTCGAGCCGGTGATGTGAACATTTTCCTTGATCTTCCGCTTGATTCTGCACCCGAACTTTTGAAAAGGTTTAAAAAACCTGTGGTTATAGATCATCACCCTCCCGTGAGGGATCTTAACCGAACGGGCATCGTTCATATAAATCCGAGGTTCGATAAACCGGATGCGTATATTTCGACTTCCCAGGTGGTTTTCGATATTCTCGGAAAACCGGTGAAAGACGAATGGATAATGAGGGTCGGTGCGGTTGGTGACAGGGCGTTGAAGGGGGACGAAAACGAGAGGAAGGCCTCTGAAATAATAGAGGCAGTTAAGGTCATAGAGAGGGAGACGGGTCTTATAAAACTGGTCAGGTTTCTAACGAGGTGTGAGTCTATAGACGAGTTCGTAAATTCGTCCTACTCACTTCTGAGGGATGAGATTGAAAGGGAGATCGAAAATCAGATAAAGAAATTCAGAATATTCATGGAGGATATAACGTTTTTCGAACTCGAGTCGAAGTACAACATCACATCGATTCTTGCAACAAGGCTTCTCGATATGTTTCCTGATAAAACCATAATCGTTTTTTCCAGAAAGGACGGGTTTATCAAAATTTCCGGGCGTTCAAAAAAATACGACATAGGAACCGCGTTCAGGAAGGCGGTCGAAGGCATAGGCAGGGGCGGCGGACACAGGGTGGCTGCCGCTGCAAAGATTCCGGAATCGGAGTTTCAGCGATTCAGAAAGAGGGTTCTCGAAGCTCTGCGACAACAAAGCCGTGAGCTTTCTCGAACGGATCAAGCATCTTCCAGGAAATTACCCCGAAGCCCGATTTCCTGAGTTTTTTTATCTCCTCGGTGCATACCTTTCTCGGGTGTTTGGTGACATCTATGCTCCTTGTTTTTATCGCGAGAAGCAAAGATCCGTTTTTCTTGAGAAACACTGCTGCATTTCTCATGGCTATTTCTGTTTGGTCGGACTGCGCGAGATCCGCGTAAACGATATCCACGTTTTCGACCCACGTATATTTTACCAGTCTGGCATCGGCAAAAACCGGTATGATGTTTCTGGTTTTCTCGCATATCCTGAGAAGACTCGGAAAGCATCTTTCGGAAAATTCAACCGCATAAATTCTTTTACATATAGAGGAAAGATGGGAGACTGTGTATCCGTGTGCCGCACCGAGATACAGCATGGTTTTGTGCTTTAAATCCGGTATCTGAATGTTTTTCACCATGGCGGCCGCAAGCTTGGATCTTTCAGGGTTGAAAAATCTGAATTCCCTTCCGCCGATTTTAACCGTTCCGTCTCCGAACGGATCGAAACCTTTCAGTCTGTTTTCAGTCGCGAGCTTTCCGTCGATCGAAAAAAACCCCGGAAGTTTTTCATTTATTTTCAAGAATCTCACCCAGCTTTTTTCTGTACTCCTCCATCAGTTTTTCGGATATGTTCTCACCCGTGTATCTGTCCGCCCGCGCCGCGATAGCTATCTTCGAAGAGAGGAGTCTCGCCACCCTGCCTCTGAGATCTTTCGGTGCACCGGATACATCTGGATGCAGGTAAATTATTCCGTGTTTGGGGGGCTTCGTGCCTTTTTTGAGATGTCTGAAAAGGGATTTTTCCGCGCCCAGAAGCTGTATAACGCTCGAAGGCATTTTGGAGAGTTTTTCAAGCGAGCCTGCCGCCGCGAGAAGTTTGGAAGCAAGGGAAGTTCCCGCAACCGCTTTGAGATTCGGTATTACCTTTGAGGCAAGCGAATCTAAATATTTCTCGAGCTCGCTTCGTAAAGTTTCGAGTTCGTGAATTTTTTCGGCGAAATCCCTTACGGCTTTTTCGTCGGCCTCGGTAAATTCCTCACCCATGGATCCTGTAAAATCCGGAAAGTTTTCACGTCTTCCGAATTTTCTCACCGAGTTCACTATCTTTTCCGGATCCTTTGTTGTGGCCGCGAATTCTGGATAGTGAAGCGTGTACCATTCCCTGAGGCGCTCGGAGAGAGAGTTTATAACCCTGTCCAGATCGGATATGGCCGATGAAACCTGGATAAGGAGTCTGTCGGCCTTCGATTTTCCGGATATCTGCTTTCTCACCCTTTTCAGCTGTATTTCACAGAGTTTTTCGGACAGTTCCTGCGGGGTGGCGGCAAAACCCGTGATTTCGGCGAGATGCTCGAAGCTGCTGAAAACCTCTTCGGGTCGTTTTACAGGATAATCACCGAGACCGTGTTCAGGTATTTCTCCCTTTTCAACGGCATCCATCACGCTTTCCGGGTCATCGAAAGCCGTGTATTTTACTATTTTTCCGTTCTCCACCAAAAAGGCACCGAAAGGTGTTATGCCTATCTCCATGCGATCACCATGAAACATTTAAATATTAACCCCGGGAATATAAAACCGTATGGGAAGGATAAGAACCAGGTGGATAAAGACGATAGGGAAGGAACTGATGAAAAAGTATCCCGATAAGTTCGGACCTGATTTCGAAAAAAACAAAAATGTGCTCAAGGAAATGAATATTTTTGAGAGCAAGTCCATGAGGAACAAGGTGGCCGGTTATCTTGTGAGGCTTGCCAAGAGGAGGAACTGATTCTCATGGAATCCGTGCTTTGGGTCGAGAAGTACAGACCAAAAAAACTCGATGAAATGGTAAACCAGGAGGCAGTGATAGAAAGGCTGAAATACTTCATAAAAAACAGGAACATACCCCACATGCTTTTTGCCGGGCCGGCCGGATGCGGTAAAACGACGGCTGCCCTCTGCGTGGTCCGGGAGCTTTTCGGTGATGATTGGAAGTCATGGTACCTCGAACTAAATGCAAGCGATGAGAGAGGCATAAACACGATAAGGGGAAAGGTGAAGGATTTTGCAAGAACGAAAAGTCTGAGCGGTCTTTATAAAATCATCATTCTCGATGAGGCCGATGCGCTTACATCGGATGCACAGCAGGCTCTGAGAAGAATGATGGAAAAGTACGCATCGACCTGCAGGTTCATACTCATATGCAACTATTCGTCCAAGATAATCGAACCTATACAGTCAAGGTGTGTCGTTTTCAGGTTCAGATCGCTCGAGCCTGAGGATGTTTCAAAGTTTCTTTCGAGAATTTCCGAGTCCGAGGGCCTCGAGGTTGAGGACGGTGTTTTCGAGGCGATTTACGATATTTCCGGTGGTGACCTGAGAAAGGCGGTAACGATTCTTCAGGCATGCGCTTCCGAGGGCAGGGTGAGTGTTAAAAGAGTTTACGAGATTTCGGCTGCCGCTGAGCCTGGAAAGGTGAGAAAAATGCTGGAAAGTGCCCTGTCGGGAGATTTTGCCTCGGCAAGGGAGGTGCTTCACGATATACTTTACAGGGACGGTGTGGCTGGCCAGGATATAGTCAGGGAGATAATGAACCAGCTCAGAAAACTGGAGCTTCCGGATGATAAAAGGATAGAGCTCATCCGTGAGATAGGCGAGTGCGAATTCAGAATAAGCCAGGGATCCGATCCAAGAATTCAGCTCGAAGCTTTGCTCGCGGCATTTTCGGTGTGAAAGATGCTAACCGAAAAATACAGACCGAGAAAACTCTCCGATATAATCGGTCAGGCACGTGCCGTGAGGGAGTTCGTGGCTGCAATCGAGAACTGGAGACCGGGCACGGGTATAATAGTTTCCGGTCCTGTTGGTTGCGGTAAAACTTCTCTGGTCCTGGCGGCTGCTTCTGATTTGGATTTCGATATCGTCGAAATAGATACCTCGGATGAAAGAACGGGCGAAAACATAAAAAAATACATGGAGCCTGCATCCGTGATGGGTACGCTCAGCGGAAGAAAGAGAATTCTCTTTATCGACGATGCCGACCTGATCATCGAGAGAGGTGGTCTGAACGAGGTAAAGAAGCTCATCGAGATATCCAGGTTTCCGGTAGTTCTTACGGCGGCCGAACCGTACAGGCTTGGAGAAATAAGGTCACTGTGCCGGGAAGTGAAACTCACAAGGGTCCGTAAAAACGAGATATTCAAGAGACTCGCGTACATAGCGCAGCAGGAGGGTATAGATGTTGATGAGAACACGCTGAGGCAGATAGCAGACATTTCCGACGGCGACCTGAGATCTGCAATAAACGACCTCGAAGCCCTTGCAGGAGGCTTCAGGGAAAGGGAGCTGAACGTTTTCGATACCCTGAAACTTCTTTTTAAAACCAGAAGTCTGAGAGCTGCCCGGGAAGCCATACTCAGAAGCGATAAAACTGTGGATGAGCTCATTTACTGGGTGTCGGAAAATCTGTGGAAGGAGTACGAGACCCCCGAGGAGAGAAAAAAAGCCTACAAACTGCTCGCGCTTTCGGATTTTTTCAGATCGATGGTTGTAAAAAACCAGAATTTCAGACTCCTCGTCTATTCGACCGAGCTTTTAGCAGCAATATGTCTTGTAAAAAAAGAAGCTTACAGGAAATTCGTTTCTTACTCACCGCCGAGGAGACCACCCAAAAAACCGCTCCCGATCGGCGGAAGGGATTCCGAAGCGAAAATGAGACCGTTGATAGGGTATCTTGAAATAATCAGTAAATCCTCTTGATATAGAACACTGTTGCCTTTACCCAGTTCCAGGTCACGCCATCGGGAGTTTTTGGAAAGAAATCTATTCTGTTTTTACCGGTTTTGAAGTAGTCGCCTGGTACTGGAAAAACGTAGGTTAAAGACGCTCCGTCTGGACCCGAGCCAAGATTCGCCGCTTTGTCCGAGTTTATTTCTTTTGAGTCCACGACTTCCCGTCCGTTAACGGCAAGGTACCATCCACCTTCGAGGTCTGTTGCGCTGTAGGTGAGATTGACCCATAGCGGAAGGTTTTCAACATCCAGATACAGTGTGAGATTATCATTAGCCAAGGTTCGTGGGCACAAAGTACATAGATTGTCGTTGTAATCGCTGGCGACCATCAGCGTTGAATCCACTCTTGTGAGACCGGCTGAAAGCGATAGAATATGCGATCCTTCTCCTTTATGAAAGAACCAGGTGCCGTTGACAACTATTTCGCCTATTTTTTTCGGTTCTATCACCGGACTGGAAACTATTTCAACGGGTTCACCGTCGATGAATGCGGAAAAATCGGATACCTTTGAGTTTCCCAGATTTCTGACATAGATTCTGTTTCCGGCCACGGAATCCACCCTTATCTGGGTAAGAATTCCCGAAGTAATCGTTCCCACCTGCTCGGAGCCTTTGGACGTTGTTTTGGTGACCATGGCGCTTAACCATGAATATAAGACGCCGACGAGAGAAACCGAGATCACAAGAAGCATTACCACCGCTATAACTACCGAAACACCCTTCATAATTAATGATTAGAGAGACGAAATAAATATTTTTAGACAGAGAATATCATGTTTATTTCTGTTTCAAACGACGTGATGTTTATTCTGAAATTCACGTTTGGCGGTGGGCAGGAAAAAACGGTGTATGAGTACGACACGTTGATAGCTCTTGATGAGAGTTCGGATTTTATAATTTCCAAAGCATTCTTTATATTGGGTTCGAGCCTCTCACAGGGTGAATATTTTACAACATTTTTTAAAGTCGTTTCAATGTCGTTGATGTAGTAAAGTTCTGTGTCCGTTGCCGTTCTTCTCGGATCGATTTTTGCAAAGTCGAGGAGATTCTGCGAAACCGTGAAAAGTATGGATGCTATCACGACGGCTGAGATGATGAAAAACTGGGCTTTCATATCTTTATCACCTGGGCGTGCGGAATTCCGGAAATTTTAATTACACCATCTTCAGAGACCCAGCCTTTTTCGATTGAAAGTCTCACTATTTTTTCGCCCACCAGATTTATTATGGTTGCATGATCGAATAATTCTATGACATCGCTGCCCATTTTTTCCCCCCTGTAAAATGTTTCCGAGACATGAAGCGAAAGATCGCCTTCTTCGAATTTTTTTCCGATCAGCTCTTCGTCGCAGACCGCAAGTACCGTATCTTTTTCTGTCCGATGAATTTTTACCCAGAACAAACCCTACACCTGTTTTACACTTTTACGCGCACCGCATGCTTCGCATTTCAGTATGAGGATTCTACCTTCTTTTACGAGCTTTGTATCCGGTTTTTTACACTCTCTGCACTTCACGAACTCGTTTATGTAATTATCTACTTTTTTTGCTACAAACGATTTTGAGACGACCCTCTGAAAAAAGGCCCTCTGACCATCGCAGTAACCCGGGGCAGCAAGTTCCTTTGTCATGAATTTCAGAAGATGTTTCTGGTCTCTCCTAAGGGCGGAAGCAATCGATCCGAAGTTTTTTATTACCGTTTGGTTTCCTTGTATGAATATCTCCGGCGCCGGGACTTCGAATCTTTCGGTTTCGTCTGTTTTTCTCACCTTCGAAAGAGCCCTTTTCAGCATTTCTTTGTATTCCATCTAAACCACCTTTATCACGCCAGGGGTCGGTTCGAAGCACGTGCCTTCTTCGAGCAGCTCCTGGACTACACGGTCGACTTCCGCTTCCGTGAAACCGGATTCCGAGACAAGCGTTTTATAGTCTGCGCCATCCGGCTTCGATCTTATTATTTCAAGGATTTTAGATTTTATATCCTTGTCTTTTGGTGAAGGTTTTGAAAGCGAGGCATATTCAAGTATTCTCAAGGTTTCCCAGTTTGGATCTGTATGTGTTATTATATGTTC
>JAADFI010000046.1:4140-15786 GCA_013152905.1 Microcaldota archaeon | reverse complement strand
ACTGAAGGATTTTTCTCGCTTCCGGTGTCAGGTCCCTTTCTATGTCGATACTTTCTTTAGTAAGTTTAGGTCCGGTATAAGATTCAAGCTTTGCGTATACTCTATCGAATTCAACAATTCCGTCCCTTTCTAATCTCTGAAGGGCGTCTATGAACTCTCTATACTTACGGTTTACATCTCGGTCAAACGGTTTTGGTATCGGTTCATTCGGAAACGGTTCTTCATCGATTCTTCGTCCAGCCTCTGCAGCAAGTTGACGTATAGTAAGCTCCTGCCCTTTTAGCGACTCGATTATCGCGTTTTCGTACTTACCCTTTACCTTTCCGTCAGTCTCTTCATCCGATAACCGTACAACCCTTGTCTTAATATAACTTTCCAGAACTCCTGCGCGCGTGAGAATGGAGAGAATTTCTCCCTTATCCTTACCTGTTTCTTCTAATATTTCATCCCTGCGATGAAGCTCCCCATCTAAAAGTATACCAAGATCGAGGAAGCGTAAAACCTCTTCCGGGTTGGCTGAAGGGGGTAGATATATTCCCCTATCCCATAACTGAGGAAATAAATACTTCCGATTTATTTCCCCTTTGGAAATTCTGTACATTACTTCTCTTCCCCTTCCCATATAAAAATTGTGAACGCCAAAAAGATTTAAATATATATTCTCTTTATTATTTGGAGAAAATTCGGGATGGTCGAAATGGCGGGAAAGGAAAGTTATGCCGAAAAGGTACAGGAGCTCATGAACAATCCTAATAATATAAGGAACATCGGAATTGTCAGTCATATCCATCACGGCAAAACCACACTCACGGACAACCTCGTTGCCGGCGCCGGGATGATTTCTTCCGAGCTCGTCGGAGAAAGAATGATAACCTGGATAGATGAACAGGAAAGAGAAAGGCTTATGACAATCTACGGAGCAACCGTTACCATGGCTCATGAATTCGAGGGTGAAAAATACCTCATCAACCTTCTCGACACGCCCGGACACGTCGATTTCGGAGCGGATGTTACCCAGGCTATGAGGGCGGTTGACGGCGCAGTCGTGGTCGTATGTGCGGTCGAGGGTATGATGCCTCAGACCGAAACTGTTCTAAAACAGGCACTCTCCGAAAGGGTCAAGCCTGTGCTTTTCATAAACAAAGTTGACCGCGCGATCAGGGAGCTCAAGCTCTCACCGGAGCAATTGCAGAAGAGACTCGCCAAGATAGTCATCGATGTCAATAAATTCATTCAGTCGCACGTTGAAGACAGATTCAAGGAAAAATGGCTTGTCCGGGTCGAAGACGGTTCTGTAGCCTTCGGCTCGGCTCTCAAAAAATGGGCGATCTCGGTTCCGTTTATGCAGAGGAGCGGGGTGACCTTCAAAGATATAATCGAACTCTGCAGCCAGGAAAAGGACGATGAGCTTGCAAAAAAAGCACCGCTTCACACAGTCATACTCGACATGGTTATAAAACATCTACCCTCACCGCCTGAAGCCCAGAGGTACAGAATAGAAAAAATATGGAAAGGCGATATAAACAGCGACGTAGGAAAAAGTCTCGTTTCATGTGACCCGAACGGTCCGCTGGCAGGAATAATAACAAAAGTCGTTTACGATCCTCACGCAGGTATGATTTCCACGGCAAGAATATTCTCCGGAAAACTCAGAAACGGAAGCGACATACATTTAAAGAGACTCGGGAGAAACGTCAAGGTACAGCAGGTAACAACGTTTATCGCGGATAAGCGTGTCCCCGTTGAAACAGTTCCGGCCGGCAATGTCGTCGGTCTTGTTGGTCTCACGGAAGCTTTTGTGGGTGAAACGATCTGTTCACCTGATAATATTATAGAGGAATTCGAGGCGATAAAGCATATCTTCGAACCGGTTGTCACGAAATCGATCGAACCCAAGAATCCGCAGGATCTTCCCAAGCTGATAAACATTCTGAAAACCCTTTCAAGAGAGGACCCGACACTTAAAATACAGATAAACCAGGAAACAGGAGAAATACTCGTTTCTGGTCTGGGTGAGCTGCACCTCGATGCAAAGGTCGAGCGGAAAATAAAGGAAAAAGGCGTGGAAATAATCGTTTCGCCGCCTATAGTCGTGTACCGTGAGTCCGTGTTCTCCAAGGGCCCCGTTGTTGAGGGAAAATCACCGAACAAACATAATAAATTTTACATCAACGTCGAACCGCTTCCGGAAAGCGTATATAAAGCAATGGTTGAAGGTGAAATAAAGGACGGCGAAATAAAAGGCAAGGACCTTGAGCTGATAGAAAAACTCTGTTCCCTCGGTATGAGTCGTGAAGATGCAAAGAATGTTAAGATGATTTACAATCACTGTTTGCTTATAGATTCCACAAAAGGAATTCAGTATCTCAATGAAACCATGGAACTCGTTAAAAACGGTTTCAAGGAGGTTATGGACTCGGGGCCGCTTGCCAAGGAACCGTGCGCGGCGATGATCGTAAGGCTCGTAGATGCAGAGCTTCACGAAGATGCGATCCACAGGGGTCCCGCACAGGTGATACCGGCGATAAGACAGGCGATACACGAATCGATGTTAAAAGCAGACTTCGGACTGCTCGAGCCGAAACAGATACTGAGAATAGATACGCCTCAGGAGTACATAGGAAACGTTTCCTCCGAGATCAATGTCAGAAGGGGCGAGATTCTGAACATAGAACAGGAAGAGGACTCCGCAATAATAACCGCAAAAATACCCGTTTCCGAACTCTTCGGTTTCGAATCTGCATTGAAATCTGCCACGGCAGGCAAAGGTTTCCAGTATCTTGTCGAGGTCGTTTTCGAGCGCATACCACGTGAACTCAGAGATCAGACCATACTTAAAATAAGAGAAAGAAAAGGGCTTCCTAAAGAAATACCGAGGTAACTCACTCCTCGACTCTCGGTGCGAGAATCATGGAAATTTCGATATCGTTTCTGGAGACATCGATCCTCATCGGATAATCCGTTGAAAAGGATACCGAAACATTTTCAACGAGCTTCGTAGCCTTCGTGAATTTTTTCAGATAGTCGATCGGATATCTTGCTTTGGCCTCTCCTGAAATTTCAACTACACCTTCTCCTTTCTTTGCTACCAGCTCTGTGCTCGATACAGTTCCCTCTGCTTTCATTCTAAACTCTTCTCCAGAGACCTCAATGATAACCGAGTCGGCAACGATTTCCGCATCGTTTATTCCGTCTTCAAACACATCGGAGGAAACGACTACCTTTGCCGAGAATTCGAATTTGTCGACCGGCGGTATCTCCTCAGTAATATTAAGAATGGGAAGGCTGAATTTCCTTACAGACGTGCCCGTGACCGTTAACCATAGTTTGTCGTTTTCAACGCTCAGTTCGAGTTTCCCTGAGGCTCTTTTCAGTATAGAGAGTAACGAAGGTATGTTCAGCCCGACGGATACTTCGTTTTCAACCGAATATTCCGAGAAACTTGTCTTCGGTACACGCAGAATTATCGCCGCCACGGTTGCCCTGTCCGGTGCGGAGAATTCAAGGCCTTCGCTGGTGAATTTGAAAACACCCTCATCGATTATCTGGGATATGGTTTCAATGGCTGCTCTGAACGTTTTGGGATTTTCGATAACAACTTTCATAAGATTCTTAATTCTCATGTGTATTTATAAAATTTTTCGATGGTGGGCTCGCCCGGAATCCCGGTGATTTGAACCGGGGTTGCCAGCATTCTGTCAGCGACCCCAAGCTGGAGTACTAGACCAAGCTATACTACGAGCCCGCAATAATAAAAATTAATAACCGAAATTTAAAATTTATTGGATGGCCGGTTCTAATTCACCAGGATCATAGAGGTAGGCTGGTAACGCCGGTAATAGTGGTAACATTCTCTGCATAAAACACCAGGTAGTTTCGGATATGCGGTAATTTCAACCGTTCCATCCTTTTCCATGTAAAATGGAGCCCCGGGCGAGATTTGAACTCGCGACATGCTGGTTCCTCTCGGTCATCCACGTCCCTGAACCAGTACGAGCCAGCCGCTCTACCGGGCTGAGCCACCGGGGCATCATCTTATTACTTCATAAAATCTTTCTGGTTTCTTATATATTAGATGTTTGAAAAAATTTTTTATATGAAACTTAACCGCGGGGTAAAAGCCCATACCCTCGACTCTTCTCGGTGACGTGAGTGCTTTTGCCTCTCTTGCCAGAACACACTTCCCTAACTTTCTTGCCTTCATGGTGAGATCGATATCCTCCGCTGTTTTCAGCGATTCGTCGAAACCGCCGAGTTCCGAAAAGACTTCCCTTCTCCATGCCATGCACATTCCGTAGAACAGCGGAAAGCCGAGTTTGGATGATATCCAGGCAAGCTCGGAACACAGAAGGTAAAGTATTCTGTTCGTTCTTTTCCCGGTCGTTTCTATGTATCCGCAGACCCCGATCACATCCTTGTTCTTAAACCTTTCGACTACGGATGAAATGAAATTTCTTTCAAGACGTGTATCGGCATCGAGAAAAAGAACTATATCACCCCTCGAATGCCTGAATCCCGTGTTTCTCGCTATGGATATTCCTCTTTTTCTTTCCCGCACAACCCTTGCGTATTTTTTTGCTATTTCCGATGTTCTGTCCGTGGAACCGTTATCGACTACTATAATCTCTGTGCGTGTGTAGTTCTGTCCGACCACCGATCT
Organism: Microcaldota archaeon; assembly: GCA_013152905.1. Classification (GTDB taxonomy): domain Archaea; phylum Aenigmatarchaeota; class Aenigmatarchaeia; order Aenigmatarchaeales; family JAADFI01; genus JAADFI01. The sequence goes on along the minus strand of JAADFI010000046.1, from coordinate 11,126 downwards.
GAGGGTTTTTTCTATGTATTTCTCCTCGTTGAAGGCAGGTATCACAACGGAGACCAGCGGCTCAACGAGCGAGAGGTATACCGCCTCGAGTCTTTTCGCGCATTTCGACGCCCTGAAGCTCTTTCCGGTCTGTGCTGCTCCTTTCGAAAGTTTCCTCCTGAGAGCGCTGTCGGTGAGAAGCGATATTATTTTTCTCGCCAGGTCCGTCCTGCTTCCTGGTTTGAAGAAAAGACCGTTTGTTCCGTGGGTCACGAAGTCCTTTAGTCCGAGTGCACCCGGAACCACAACCGGGCACCCGCAGGAAAGAGCTTCCAGCACGCTGAGTCCCTGTGTTTCGGTTGTAGATGCGCATACGAACACTGAAGCCGCGGAAAAGATCTCTCTGAGCGCGTTTCTCTCCAGATAACCCGTGAAGGTCACGTTTTTCAGCCCGAGCGACTCTGCAAGGTTTTCGAGATTTTTGCGTTCCGGGCCTTCGCCGATTACCATGAGCTCGGCCTGCGTTTCCCTTTCCACTATAGAAAACGCTTTCAAAATGAGATCGACATTTTTTTCCTTTCCGAGTCTGCCGGCATAAACAACGAGCGGTTTTCTTTTGAGTTTTTTCGGGGAAAAGTCTATTCCTGTGGGTATGACCTCTATTCTTGAGGTTACGCCGCACGACCTCAGAAGCGTTTCGACCTCCGTTGACGGAGCTATCACTACGTTTGCTCTGTTGTAGAAAAATCCGGTGTACTTTTTCATGAGCTTTTCGCTGAACTTTTCTATTTTCTTTTTTCCCCTCAGCGAAAGGAGAAAGTACTTAAAATATTCTTCCAGTAAGGTGTGATACGTCATTACAAGGGGTATTCCGAGACTTTTTGCAATCAGCATCCCGGTAAAACCTATGCTTGCAGGACTCTGTACGTGTATAACATCCGGATTTATTTTCTTTATCTTCGCAAGCAGGCCGGGGACCGGGACCCCGCCGCGGTATTCCGGGTACGGTTTGAATTTGAACGAGGGCAGGCGGATAACGTTTTTCTCCTTTTTTCCGCGTCCGTCCGGGCAGATTATATAAACTTTGTGGCCGAGTTTTTCGAGCTCCTTTCGGAAAATTTTTATAGAAGTCACAACACCGTTTACCTGCGGGTCGTAGGTATCGGTGAAAAACGCTATTTTCATGAAACCACTTCCATCAATTTGGTGTCGGGGGCGGGACTTCCGGGTTTTTGAACCCGCGACATCCAGATCTCCCAGTCATCTTCGGGATCCTAACTCATACACCTATGAGTCTGGCGCTCTGCCAGGCTGAGCCACCCCGACGGTGGTGGGCCCGACGGGACTTCCGAATCTTTGAACCCGCGACTCCCGGGTTTCTTCCTTTTCGCCATCGCCTTGAAGGCTCAGCGTGCTTTTAGCCGAAGCTAAAAGCCCGGTGCTCTGCCAGACTGAGCTACGGGCCCGTATTCAGTTACTCAAAAGAAATATTTAAATCTTTCAGAGCGATCGGCCCCTCATATCGCTCTTACCAGCTCTTCGTAAACTCCTTCGAGGTACTCCTTCAGCTCCGGTGCTCGGGGACGGCGGAGAAACCTCTTCGAAAACCAGGTATTATACGATATTTTATTGCGTGTTTTTTTGAGATCTTCTTCGAACTCCCTCTTTGTAAGGAACCTTTTCGATTCTTCCGGAAGCGTTTCGAAAAACTCCTGGGAACCATCCAGTATCTTTTTCTCCGCTGCATCAAGTTCGTTCGATGACGCGCCGGCATAGACAGGAAGTATCATCTTCACCCTTTCTTCGGTAATAGCAGACGGAAAAAGCATGGTTGCGAGGACGTCGTACCTCCTGAGTACAGAATACCCGTCCACTCTCTTGGGTTTATCCGGTTTTATACAGACTATCGAACCCACGAAGACATCTATTATACCGTTTCTGTATACGGTGTACGGTATGTACTTCCGCTCTTCCGTGATGTTATGACCGGCTGTCTTTCTTTCGGTGTACACGAGATAGTCAGGTTCGTACCCGTGTGGTACATAGTTTACCACAACGTCCACATCTTCCGGGAGATGATTCGCACCGTACATGCATGCCGCAAACGAGCCTACCAGAACAGAGTTGGAAGGTACGTGAGGCCAGGTTCTTTCTAAAAGTTTCCTTGCGCGGCGCGGAAGTCCCATAACTACTTTTTAGTGATAAAACTATTTAAGCATTTTACACGCTTCGAGAAACACCAGACCGATATACGGTGCTATGACGATGGAAGGAAGTAACGGTATAACGAGCCCCACCAGACCGGCGACAACGTTGATGAAGAATATACCGAGAAAAAGTAAAAAGACTTCCAGGAGGTTGTTCCTCACCTTACCGCAGCTGAGCTTCATACCCTCGATCACACCGACGTCGTAATACACTATACACGGAATCCAGAATGTGAGGAAAAAGAAAGTCAGCACCAGAACCAGCAGGAATAGAGGCAGCAGTAGAAACCCGAGAAGCTTCGAGATGAACAGGAAGGTTAAAACAGCCGGACTTAAGATAACACATATTATCGCGAAAAAGAGAAATGCCTGAACAATCGCCCGTGTGAGGAACTTACCTGCACCGGAGAACAAGTCCGAAACGTACGGTTTCTGTCCCTTCACCGCTCTGGACAGCATGAAGTAAAAGCCGAAGTTCATGATGCTGGCAACAGAAAAGGTTACAACGATTGCGATAATCAGGACTGGTATGAAAAGCTCAAATGCGAAAGGCTTTCCCGAAAGGATGGCCAGAACCACGGGAAGCGCGGGAATCAAGAACGATCCAACAACAACAGTGAAAACAACGAGTGATGCGAGTAAAAAAGCGAAAAAATTCTTCCTGTACTTTTCCCACGCCCTTTCGAACGCGGCCTCTATCATTTTTTCCTCTCCTTTTTCAGCCCTTTCCAGGACCAGTTGTACGACCTCAACTTTGAATCAGGATATCCGCACGCCGCACATCTTTTCTTTCTGATATGATACGAGTGTCTTCCACATCTTCTGCAGACGATGTGGGTTATCTTGTTGTGCTTTCCGAAGGATGGGGTACCTTTAGACATCTCCCTCACCCGGAGAAACAAGAACCACAGTGTCACCTCTTATGAGCACGGAGCCGTATCTTATTTTTTTCTCATCCCGAGTTTCCTCGGCATCATCGAGCCATATGTTCAGGTGAAGATCGAACGCCCTGAGCTTGCCCGTGATCTCGGAACCATTCTTGAGCTTTATCAAAACCCTTTTTTCCTTTGCTTTGTCGAGAACATCCACGGGCCTCATACCATTTCATAGAGCCGTGTTATATTTAAATCTAACGGATAAAACCGAAAAAACCAGGAGAAGACCGAAAACAAGAAAGACCGTTCTTATTCCGAAAACCTGGGAGAGGAAACCGCCGACCAGCGCACCGAGGGCAACGAAGGCCGATGTGAAAAAGGTGTCGAAAACCGCGGCTGCCTCCTTCTTTACCTTTCTCGACAGAAACGAGCTTCTTCCTGTCCTGAAAAGCCAGTTACCGACGGCCTGCGACATGAAGGAGGCGAAAATTACGGCAAGCGATGTGGAAAAGGAAATTATAACCGAGGTGATACCTGAGATGAACGATCCCAGGAAGATATCGAGCTTGTCGTCCCTTGAAGCCATTTTCCTTGACACGAACGAAACCAGAGCCGCGAAGAAGGACTGGGCAGCGATGAAAAGGACAACAGCGTTCCTGTTCATGAGATTTTCAAGAAAAACCGCAAACAGGCTTCTGTAAACTCCCAGGAGGAGCAGTGAAAGCGTGAGAACCGCAAAAACCGGCTTGTAACTCGCAACAACCCTTTGAAGCGTCGCGAACTCGTGGACGGGTTTTCCTATTCTGTGGGTACCCTTTATTACCGTTTTTGACACAAACATTCCAAAAAGGTAGATAAAGACAGAAAGCACGAAAACGGTTTCGAATCCGGAAAGGATCAAAACCGCACCGCCGATGGCCGGTGCAAGGAACGAAACAAGATAGGGTGCGAGATAAAAATATGAAAACTCCTCTGTGGATTTTTTACTCTCGGAGATTATGAACCTGCTGGATATATAGAATGTAGCCGAGGATACCCCGAGAAAAATCTGCCAGAAATATATTTCTACAGCTGTCTTTGAGAGAAGCATTCCGAGGGAATACATGAGATACCCTGCGAAACCGAGAAGTATGAGCTTTGCGGCGTCCCTTCCTTCGAACACGATTCTCAAAAACGGACTTGCGATCGAGACGGTCGAGTATATCAGGAGATAGGTGTAGCCGATTTCCACAAGCGAAAAGCCCCTTTCGAGCAAAAAAAGCGGAAAGTAAAGCGAGAAGAGTCTGTAACCGAAAAGGATGAAAAAATGCGCGGCCGGTACGGATATGACCTCTCTTCTCAGCTCGAATATCGGCATAAAAACATTAATTGGCGAAACTTATTTAAATTCTGGGTTACGGAAAAAAGAATATGATAACCCACGGAAGAAGCAGGAGAAAACCCACGGGCGGACTTTACAAAAGACACAGAAAGAAGAAAAAGCACGAAATGGGAAGGGAAGCCGTCCCTGTAAGAATCGGTGAAACGAGGAAGAAAATAGTCCGTACGAGGGGCGGTAACATCAAGGTAAGGCTTCTCCAGACGGATAAGGCCGTGCTGTTTCCCGGTGGAAAGGTTGTTAAAATTCTTTCTGTCAAGGAAAATCCCGCTAATCCGCACTACGTTAGAATGAACGTTATAACCAAAGGCGCTATCATCGAAACCGAAGAAGGACTTGCAAAGGTCGTTTCAAGGCCTGGACAGGACGGCGTGGTAAACGCGGTGTTAATAAAAAGATAAATTTATAAGCTGTCGGGAGAAATTTAAGTTATGGTGGATCCCGTGCTCATTTTTCTGGGCTTTGCTGCCCTTGTGTTATTCATAGTTTTAGCGGGCATAGTTATTTTTGCCAATCCGGGAAGCTGGGGAAACAGAAGTTTATTCGCGTATTTCATCGCAAAATCCGTGATGGTCTATACAACGGTCATGATACCGCTTGTCTTTGACTACGTTTCAGCCGAGATGCTTTTCAGAGTTATGGCGATATCGATAATATTTTTCTCAACATACCTGTTTTTGTTTTCTTCCAGTTTTTATCTTGATAGGAAAAAGATGCTCGGATACTTCGCACTGCTCACTGCATGGGCTTTCGGTGTTTCGGTGATTCTTTTCTTTACTGATTTCTATTACGTGCTTTCGCCTGCGCCGTACGGATGGTTCTATGATTTTAACATCTTCGGTTACGTGATGGTTGTCGGATACTACCTTATAGTCGAAGGCACGGCTATTTACCTTATATGGAATTTTCTTTCAAGGATCCAGGAACCCACGATAAAAAGTTACATGAAGAGAATTTTTATTCCGTTCGTTTTCCACTTCTTTCTTGCAGGGCTGGTTGTTGGTCAGAGAGTTTTGTTTTCAACCGCGCAGTACGACCTCCTGTGGCCTGTGATAGATGTTTTCCTCTTCGGGATGGCGCTTTATTACTTCCTTAAGCTGAGGGCGATAAAATGAACGAGAAAAAACTGGTTGAGAGACTGATAAAATTAATAGTGAAACAGGCTTTTTCAATCGTTGGACCGGTTGCCTATTCCCAGGCTTCTCTTGTTGAAGGAATAGAAGCTAAAGATAAAAAAATAAAAGTTTTAAATCCCAAAAAAGAGATGATTATAAAACTGATAGAGACTTATAAAAAGATCATGGGAGAATCCATACGCGGAATAGTTGTGATGGCGGTTGTTTCCGAGCTGAAGAAAAACCCGGAAATATACGATGACCTTAAAACCGTGCTCCCGGAGTGGGTTTTCGAGAGCCCTGATATTCAGGTCATGCGTCTGGCCGGTATAGTGAGGTGAGCGGATGAGACCGTATAAGGTTAAAAAGGCCCAGTGGAAGTACAGCAGAAAAAGAAAGAAGATGAAGCTTAGTCATAAAAAGCTGAAGAAAATATAAAGTGATGCCATGAAATATGGGCTGCTCGTGATAGTTTTTTTCACGGTACTTTTTGCAATAAACCTTTACATCATGGAGCCCGTGGATATAACTTTCATCCCGGTCGACGAAAACCAAACGATCAAAGAGTTTCCTTCGTATGTTCTTTCAGTCAAGGGATTTGAAATCAACATAACCCATCCCATGTTTTACAGGAATCTGAGATGGGACAGAATGCCGATACCGTACAGATTCGACCCCGGATGCAGCGAGACGCAGAGGAACGAAATAAAACGCGGAATGGAAATCTGGACAACCATGACATCGGGTGCGGTGTCGTTCGTTGAATCCGAAAGCCCGAAACTTTTCATCAACTGCACAGTCAACCCGGAAAAAACGATAAAGGGCGACGTAATAATAACCAAGCTCGGTGAGGGCGGGCCGACGAAAATATATTCAACACCGCTTTTCAACGTTACCGAGGAAGCCATAATGACGATAGCTTCCACTTCTAAGGGCTGTACGGTCCCGATAAGGGTATTGCACGAAATAGGTCACGTCCTCGGACTGGATCACGTGGATGATAAAAAGAGTTTCATGTATCCTTACGAGGACTGCAGCCAGAACTTCACGGATTCCATGATAGAGACGATAAAATCGCTCTATTCGATTCCTTCTCTTCCGGAGCTTTCATTTGAATCGGTTTCGGGTGTTAGAAAAGGAAACAGGGCGGATATTTCTCTTACGGTTGTTAACGCAGGCCTGGTAAAATCCGATCCGGTGAAAATTTCTATCCGCGGGTCCGTGAGGAGCGTTAACTACGATATTCCGGCGCTTCTTCCCTCGGAAAGAATATACCTTAACATCACAAATTTTTACGTCGGGTCCGGGCCTGTGGTCCTTACACTCGATCCGGATAACAGGGTTTCCGAGCTGGACGAGTCAAACAACAGGGTCGAGCTTTCGTAAACCATTTAAATATAGTTTTTCAAAGAATTTCTATGATACTTTCGGA
>JAADFI010000046.1:0-4059 GCA_013152905.1 Microcaldota archaeon | reverse complement strand
GCCTGGGTCGATTTGAGACTCGGCACGGAATTCGTGACATTTACAATGACGCAGACTCCGTTCATCGATCCGAAAAAACCGGAGAATTATACCAAAAGGAAGGTGATATCCGAAAACGAACGCTTCATACTTCATCCGGGCGAGTTCGTTCTGGGCACGGTGAAGGAGTATATCAGGCTTCCGGAATATCTGGCCGGTGCCGTCGACGGCAGGAGTTCGCTCGGTAGACTCGGTATACTCACGCATATCACATCGACGTTTATCAACCCGGGTTGGGAGGGTCGGTTGGTCCTTGAAATAAACAACATCGGAAAAATGCCTGTCTGTCTTTATCCCGGAATGAGGATATGTAAAGTCGTATTTTTCAGGCTTTCCTCTCCGTGTGAAGTCCCATACGGCAAGCGAAAGGACTCGAAGTACCAGGGGCAAAAGACAGCGAGTCCGAGCAGGCTTGAGGACGAGTTCAAACGGAAGATTTAAATATTCTGTATCACTTTTTCATTTCTATGGCATCGTTAAGACCAGGGAGATGTTACTCGAAGCCCGAGAGGCCGAACACGAGAATAGCGGTTAGAGTTCCGAAGAAAAGTTATGTTAAGGGTGTTCCCGCACCGAGAATACATCAGTTCGAAGTGGGACAGAAGGGGGATTACCCACTGGTTTATCATATCGTCAGCGGTTCGGATGTGCAGATAAGATCGAATTCTCTGGAGGCTGCGAGAGTGGCGGCAACGAAGTATTTAACAAAAAACATAGGTGAGAAGCAGTTTTTCCTCAAAGTCAGGGTGTATCCGCATCACGTTCTCAGGGAAAATCCGCTTGCAACTGGTGCGGGCGCCGATAGATTCTCCACGGGAATGAGGAAGGCTTTCGGAAAACCTATAGGCCAGGCGGCCATTGTAAGCAGCGGACAGAAAATAATATCTGTTTACGCCCCCGAGGGAAAGGATTCCGTCGTTAAGGAAGCCCTTCGGAGGGCGGCCATGAAGCTTCCGGGTTCACCGAGGATAGTAAAGGAGAATAATTAAATACTAGCATGCCTAAACATAATTCTTATGAGGTACATACTCTACCCGAAAGATGTTTCAAAGGATGATGTTTCCCTTGTGGGCGGCAAGGCCGCGAACCTGGCCGAGCTGATAAAGGCAGGTTTTCCTGTTCCCGAGTGTTTTTTCGTTTCCGTTGAGGCTTACGAGAAGTTCATCTCAGAAAACGGACTGGAAGAAAAAATTCAGCAGGTGCTTTCAGAGATCGATTTCTCCGATCAGGAAAGTATTTCGAAAGCATCCAGAAAGATAAAGGCAATGATTCTGGAGGCGGAGATGCCAAAGGAAATAAAGGAGGAGATAGCTTCGGCGTACATGTCTCTCATGGAAGCTCCTGGAGGTGAGATAGAATTCATAAAAGCCGGAAGGGAGCTTCCTTTCGTGGCTGTAAGGTCCTCGGCTACAACCGAGGATGTCGAGAAGGCTTCGTCAGCGGGTCAGCAGGAAACGTTTCTTAATGTTCGCGGCGCAGAAAATGTTTGTTTTTCCGTGCAGAGATGCTGGGCTTCCCTGTTCACGCCCCGGGCGATATATTACAGGCACAGACACGGGCAGAAAAAGGCGGGGATAGGAGTTATAGTTCAGAGAATGGTTAATTCCGAGAAGTCGGGCGTGATGTTTACCCTGAACCCCGCGAATCCGAAGGATAGAAACATAGTAATAGAAGCCGTGTTCGGTCTCGGGGAAACCATAGTCCAGGGCGAGGTGACACCCGATAGATACGTGGTGGACCGCAACACGGGTGAAATACTGAAAAAAGAGATAGGTAGAAAGATCTTTGAGCGTGTCAGAGATCCGTCCGGTGTGACCGTTAAAAGACAGGTTGAGCCCGAGAGGGTTGAGGCCCAGGTGCTCACGGATCAGGAAATAGTTTCCGTGGCAGCCTACGGTAAAAAAATAGAAGAACACTACGGCTTCCCGCAGGACATAGAATTCGGCGTGGAGAAGGGAAAGATATACATCCTTCAATCGAGAGCGGTGACGTATCTCGAGGAACACGAAGTACAGGATGTTCAGGGCGAGGTAATTCTTAAAGGATTCGGTGCCTCACCCGGTCTTGCAACAGGTCCGGTCAAGGTTGTTCTTTCACCGGAGGAGCTCGGTAAAGTTCAGAAAGGCGACGTTCTTGTAACTCAGATGACCTCTCCGGACTTCGTGGTTGCCATGGAAAAATCGGCTGCTATAATCACGGATAGAGGCGGTGTGACGTCGCATGCAGCGATAGTTTCGAGGGAACTGGGTATACCGTGTATCGTAGGAACAGGTAAGGCCACGGAAATTCTGAAGGACGGCGATATCGTGACCGTTGACGCATACAAGGGTGTGGTGTACCGCGGCGAGGTCAAAATCGAGAAAAAGGAAGAGATCGCACCGGTCAGGGAGATCGTTACAGCAACAGCCGTGAAGGTCAACATGGCCTTTCCCGAGAGGTTGGAGATAGCCGAAAAAACGGACGGTGTCGGTCTCCTGAGAATAGAGCACATGCTTACAAGGTCCGGTATGCACCCCGTCGAGTACATAAGGTCCGGAAGAAGAGACGAGCTCGTTTCGATACTTGTTGAAAACATTTCTAAAATCGCAAAGGCGTTCTATCCGAAACCGGTTTGGGTTAGGAGCTTAGACGCGAGAACCGATGAGTACAGGCATATGCAAGGAGGCGAAAAAGAACCCCAGGAAGATAATCCTATGCTCGGGTGGCACGGAATAAGAAGGAGTCTGGACGAACCTGAGATTCTTAAAGCCGAGTTCGAAGCTGTTAGAAAAATACACGAGTCCGGACTGGACAATGTCCACATCATGCTTCCGTTCGTAATAGATGTTTCCGAATTTGCGGAGGCCAAAAAAATAGCGTCGGAGATTCTTCCGGAAGGTGTGAAGATCGGAATAATGGTCGAGACCCCGGCTGCTGCACTCACGATAGAAGACTTCTGCAGACACGGTGTTTCATTCGTCTCCTTTGGTACGAACGACCTGACGCAGACGACCCTGGCGGTTGACAGAAACAACGAGAGGCTTTCTAAGCTTTTCAGAACCGATCACCCGGCAGTTATGAGATTGATAAAAGAAGTGATAAGGGTGTGTAAAAAGTACGGTGTCGAAACATCTATATGCGGCGAAGCGGGTTCGGATCCACGAATAGTGGAGAAACTCGTTGAGTTCGGCATAGATTCGGTTTCGGCCAATATAGACGCTGTAGATAAAATAAGAAGGACCGTTGAAAAAACCGAGAGGAGACTTATTCTGGAGGCAGTGAGGAGGATAAATGGAGGAGACGAGTAAGAAGCCAAAGCTTACCCATTTCATGATTTTTCTATGCTTCAGTGTTTTTTTCATCGAGGTTGTCTTTAACTTTTTCTTCGGGAAAGAAGGTGTCGCATGGCTTTTCTACAATTTCGGTTTTTCTTCGACCGCTTTAGACAACGGTATGTTCTGGACGCCCCTGACTTCGATATTTCTCCACGCCTCGCCGGAGCATCTTATTCTGAACATGATAGCCCTGTATTTTTTCGGCAGATCGATTGAACTCTCGCTTGGAAGAAAAAAGTTCCTCCTGATATTTTTCGGTTCGGCTTTGCTCGGAGATCTGTTCATTTACTCGGGCAGTTTACTCGGAATATACCCGAGCGATATTCCTACAGTCGGTGCCTCTGCCGGTATTTTCGGGCTCCTCGGTGCAGCCATGCTTGTGAGACCGTTTGATCTGGTTTTTTACCCGTATCTCATTCCTGTCCCGCTTGTTCTGGTTGCAATACTTTATGTGATGTACAACATCGGCGGTTTTATCGCATCGGTGGTTTCTCCGGAGCAGGCGGGAATTTCGTATCTCTCGCATCTCGGCGGATTCCTTGGCGGTATAATCTTTGCTCTCCGCGAGGAAAGAAGCAAACGCGGTCTTCTCATAGCTCTGGTACTCGTGGGAATACTCCTTTCAGTACCTCTCGCATGGAAAATCCTTGAACTCATGGAGACAGCGAATTACACCCAGGCCGTTGGAAGTGTGTTGTGATTTATA
>JAADFI010000045.1 GCA_013152905.1 Microcaldota archaeon | reverse complement strand
CGGGCTCGGGCCGGACTCACCTGACTTCTCCGTCTTGCTTGCCGCTATGATGTCATCGATCCTGAGTATCATCTCCGCAGCCTCTGCCGCCGACTTGATCGCCTGTGTTTTTATCTTCAGCGGTTCTATCACTCCTGCCTCCCACATGTCAACTATCTTTCCTGAGAAGACATCGATGCCGTAGGTGTTTTTGCCCTGCTCGTGAGCCGCCCTGAGTTCAACGAGTATGTCTATCGGATCGAGACCAGCGTTTTCCGCAAGTGTTCTCGGTATCATCTCAAGTGCATCGGCAAACGCCAATATAGCCAGCTGCTCCCTCCCGGAATATTTCTGCGCGACGTCCCTGAGACCTCTCGCAACCGCCTCTTCGGGAGCACCACCGCCAGCTACAACCTTACCGACCTCGAGAGCCGAAGCCACCCCGCCTATCGCATCTTTCATTGCACGCTCAACCTCTTCAACGACGTGCTCGGTACCTCCCCTTATGAGGATTGAAACCGCCTTGGGGTCCTTGCAACCTCTGACGAATATCATTTCCTCCCCTGCTATTTTCTTTTCCTCCACGATCTCTGCGTAACCGAGATCTTTTTCTGTGAGATCCTTCAGATTGGTAACGATTCTTCCACCGGTGGCCTTCGCGAGCTTCTGCATGTCAGACTTTTTAACCCTTCTGGCCGCAAGAATTCCGTTCTTTGCAAGGTAATGCTGGGCTATGTCATCGATGCCCTTCTGACAGAACACCACGTTACAGCCGCTCTTAACAAGTGTCTCCACCATCTCCCTGAGCATTTTCTCCTCCTGCTCCAGGAATGCCTGAAGCTGTTCTGGCGATGTGATATTTATCTTCGCATCGGTTTCGGTCTCCTTGATTTCAAGGGCCGAATCTATAAGGGCGATTTTTGCGTTTTTCACGTACTTAGGCATGGAACCGTGCACAACTTCCTTGTCGATGACTATTCCCTTTATCAGTTCGGTATCCTCTATTGCACCGCCCTGCTTCTTCTCTATCTGGATATTATCGATATCGATCTCCTTCTTTCCGTCCCTCTCTTCCATCACGGTTTTAACTGCCTTCACGGCAAGCTCGGCAAGATGATCAGAAGCCCTTTCGGCTGCCTTACCTGTCATGGCCGTTGAAGCGATTTTTTTAAGAAGATCTTCATCGTTTTCAGTAACGTCCCTTGCTATACTTTCAAGGATCTTCAGCGCCTCTTCCTTGGCGAGTTTAAAACCTTTGGTAATCACGGTCGGATGAACGTTCTGATCCAAAAGACCCTCGGCTTTTTTGAGAAGCTCGCCAGCGATTACAACGGCCGTGGTCGTTCCGTCCCCGACCTCTTCTTCCTGGGTCTTTGCAACTTCGACCATCATCTTTGCGGCCGGATGTTCGATCTCCATCTCGTCGAGAATCGTGACACCGTCGTTGGTTATCACCACGTCGCCGAGCGAATCCACGAGCATCTTGTCCATTCCCTTGGGCCCGAGAGTTGTTCTCACGGCATCGGCAATTGCCTTTGCAGCAGCGATATTGCTGTGCTGTGCATCCTTTCCGATCGTCCTGAGCGTACCTTCCGGAAGGATCAAAATAGGTTGACCTCCCATCTGTCCTGCCTGAGCCATAACATCACCTCTTTCGGTTTTAATCATGAGATCAAAAATCTATGTATATGCAGGTATATTTAAGCTTTACGGTGTTTTGACTTATACAACCGCGGCCATCAGAATTCCTATATAGAACATCACAGCCGAAAACACAAGGGACAATTTCTTTGCATAACCTCTTATTCTCTCACCGGTTTCCTCCACTTCAATCCTATCGATAACAACCTGCTGCGTAATCCCGCGCAAAAACCAGCCTCTAACAACGATTGTCTTTCCTATCAATTCTTTCACCTTCCGCAAGGCAAAGGAAACGTTACCCGGAAGAAGCAGCCAGCTTTCGTAATTCAGATAAATCAGCCCTGTCTCATCCTGCATCATCAAATCTTCTGAAAATATGTACCCGGGAATCCCTCTTCCCACAAGCTTTCCTCTCAATTCAACACTTTTCCCGCGAACCGGACTCGCATACATATCGCCCATAAGTTCGATTACGCTACTCCTTTTAGCATGTTTTGTCGAGGGATATCTGTAAAGTGTTGAAATGAAAAGCGTGGCACCGAAGACAAGCAAACACCCTGCAATAAAACCTTCAAAGGCGCTCAGTATTCTGGTTATGTTAAAATTATTGACGTAGAAATAAGCTAAAATGTAAACAGGGAAAACCACCAAGTATGAGTTCGATCCGAGAAAATCCATCACAAACCTTCCCCACATACGTGTTTTACTTATTTCATATTTCCTTTTCATAGCTTCGAAATCGAACATGGGCTGCGGAGATGCTTCACAGAGTCTCTTAATCCTTTTTCCCGTAAGCGGATGTGTTGAAGACAGTTCTGTAACGAAAGCCCATGGGCTGTAGATGTCGAAAAGCATGGTTTTTAACAGCGGCTCGAAGTTACCAATTTTTTCACAGTTATAATAAACTATTCCCACATTCTTTGCATCTTTGAAATTCGTTATTCCTATGAATTTTGTTGATTCCACAAGTCTCGTGTTATCAGGATTCGCCAGAATTCCGTACGATATCTTTATCAGTGCAGATGCAAGGAAGTTCGGATCGGTGTGTTCTGCAGCAAACTTATCGGCGTAATATTCTCTGACTCTGCTCAGAAAAAGAACCAGAAACTGTCCTATCAGGAAAAATAAGTAGGAAAGTGCGGCAAGACCGGCCAGACCACCTTTTCTTTTTTTACTTCCGGAAGACGACTTTCCGAAGATATAGTAGAACTCGTAAAGAAGCTGTAAAAAAACAGAGGCAAGCGTCATTATAATGAAGTCACGGTTTTTTATATGACCGAGCTCGTGCGCATAAACGCTGGCAATTTCATTTTCATCGAGATACTCGAAAATGCCTTCGGTCACTATTATCCTGGCGTTCCATCTTCCTGAACCGTACGTGAATGCATTTGGATTTTTATCCGGAATTATTCCGAGCCTGGGGGTATTGAAACCGTATCTTACACAAACGGATTTTATGAGGTCCGCCGCTCTCGGTGACTTCTCTCCAAGTTCGGCCAAAGAAATCCATCTCACGTTGTAAAATGTCCTGTAAATGATATCGGCCAGAGAAGGCGAGAACAACCATAGTAAAATATTTACCAGAACGGTAAGCGGAATGAGTAAGAGAACATCGATGACGCCGTAAGAATACGCGAACATAAAAATTATTGAAAACACCATACCCGAAAGCAGTGCAAGGGTGAAAAAGCTTGCGAGCGCTAGTCGCATAAAAATTATAGAGTTTTTCTGTATAAATTTTTTTACACCGGAAGCTCTTTTTTAAGGTTTGAAAGTATTTCCTTTATACTTCGTTTTCCGCTTTCAACCTCATCCATTTCTCTGAGAACGGTTTTTGTTCTTTCCTCGCTCACGAGCCCGGGGTATCTTTCAACAAGAAATGAATGAACCTTTTCACCGAGCGAGGTTGTTTTCAGCCTGGTTCCTATCGGGAAAACGTACCGGCGTTTCTTCAGTTTTTCAACCGTGACGGCATAGGTACTCGGTCTGCCTATTCCTTTTTCTTTCATGAGCCTTATAATTTCAGACTCCGTGAAAAGCGGTTTTTCGCTTACAAGCCTGAATTTCACGTCCACAGGATATTTACCTTCAGAGACATCGTACTTTTCGGTTCTAATCCCGCCGAAGACAGACCACCCGGCCTTTTCAACAGCATTCACGAACCGTCTTTCGATTTCCATTCCGTTCACACGTGCTTTCACAGTAGTTTCCTCTATCACGGCAGGCTCCATCTGTGATTTTATGAACCTGTAGAAAATCAGCGAATAGAGTGTGAAGTGTTCCTTCGAAAGTCTTACAGGAATCCTGAATATTCTTATATTATCGGCAACGGTTCCCGGGTCGGACGGTCTGGTAGGTCTTATGCATTCATGGGCCCCGCCCTCGCCCCATGTTCTGGGTACGATATTCATTCCTCTCTGCTCGAGAAATCTTTTGGCAACCTCTATTCCCGCGCTCGAAACCCTTGTCGAATCGGTCCTGTGATAGGTTATGAGCCCACACTCGAACAGATCCTGAAGAAGCTGCATGATCCTCTCGGTGCTCACAGAAAGCCGCCTGGAAGCTTCTGAAAGGACGGTATCCGTTGTGTACGGCGGTTGCGGATGGATTTTCTTCTTTTCTCTCTCAACCGAGACTATCTCGACCTCGTTTATCTTTTTTGCCGTACCTCTCGGTGCCTTGAAAACAAAGGTCAGGCCGTTTTTCAGTTTCAAAGTTATCAGTTCGACCTTTTTTCTGCTTTCCTGTGTTCTTTCTTTGATCCATCCTAGAACTGGCGTCTGTACCCTGCCAGCACTCAGACCCGGGCCGAAGAGTTTCTGCACTATTTCTGAAAGCCTGAGCCCTATCCAGGCGTCCTCTATCCTTCTTACAACCTGAGATTTAAGAAGCCCCTCATCGAAACCGTCATCACCTTCTATTCCCGGGACCACAGTCTTTCTCGTAATCTCGTGAAATCTTACTCTTTTGGTTACCGGATGCGACGAGTAAAACCTTACATCCCATGCTATTTTTTCTCCTTCCGAGTCCGGGTCCGTTGCCACAACGACCTCGTCAACATCCCCCGCAAGGATACCGAGCGCTTTTATGATCTCCGGCTTTATCGGTACATATCTTGCCACAACCTTTCCGTTGAGCAGTGCGCCGTAGCCCTCGGACGTAACGTCCAGGTCGGTGAAATGTCCTTTTGTCGGAAACGTTATTATGAATCTTCCCGGGGAAGCGGATTCGAACGCGTTCACACCGTTGACATCTCTTTTCATACTCGAACCGAAAAACCCTGAAATAACACGGGCCTTTGTCGGCGATTCTACGACCACGAGTTTTGTTCTGAACTCTATGTCCAGTTTTTCGTCCCTTTTTGAAATTTCTTTCTCTAAATCGACGTCCTCGACCGGCTTAAATTCGATTCCGGCAATTTCAAGCGCTTCCCTGAAGGAGGAAAAAAGATTTTCATCATCCACCATAACGATAGAAACACCCCTTGTCATACCGCCTGCTGTCAGCCTGGAGGTTCTTCCGCATGCCTGGAGATATGCGATTGTATCCGGAACCACGAGACAGTCGCTGAAAAAACCGTATCTTCTCATCTCCGGACGTTCAGAAAGCTTTTCCAGAAATTCCTTTCCTTCCTCCGGACGACCTATGAGTTCAGCACATTTTTTTCTTTCGTCCCCTTCGAGAAACCTGTAAGCACGGCGAAGGGCGACTTCTATCTTTTTCTCGGTCGTATACGTTAGTCTTATCTTCGGTATCTCGGAGAAAACCACGTATTTCACCCTTTCCGGAAGGTCTATGCCCCTGACGAGAGAACTCCTCCTTGAAACGGTTCCCACAAGGATATCTATTTCTCCGTTTTCAAAAGCCGTGAAGATTTTTTTCGATGCCCTGGTATACCCCTCGACAACAAAACCCTCTTTTCTGAGAAGCTCCACGGTCGCTTCGATTTTTTCCGAGGGTGTGTAAACTATACCACCTGAACCGAGACGCTTTATGATTCCGAGCATATCGTTGCGAGAAAAAAGATGAAGAATGTTTGAATAGGTGTATATTCTCCTTCCGACGTCGAAGCCGAACATCCGCCTGAGTGCCAGTATTCTCAGGGTTCTCCTGGCTTCATGTGTAGCTCCCGAAACTATGAGCTGACCGCTGACGTTTCCGGTCCACTCCTTTTTTTCTTTTATACATCGCATGACATCTTCGAAAACATCCCTGAGGCCGAGATAATCCATGGCAGCATAAATCGCTTTCGACCGTCTGAGGAATCCGTCAACATCATCCACGAACACAGCCTCGCCGGAAAAACCCTCTATCAAGGACGGATTCCTTGAAAGCGAAGCCGAGGTTGTTATGAGAATTCTGTCGCTTTCCGTGTGCTTACCGAGCGAATGGTGTTCAGATGGCTCGACTCCGATGCTTCTCAGTTTTTCTGCAAGCTGGTATGCAAGCGTGGATGTAGGCACGATTATGAGCGATTTTTTGAGAAGCGAAAAAGCCAGTATGGCCGTGGTCTTTCCCGAACCGGTCGGACCGAGCAGACAGAAACTCTCGCCTCTGAGAAACCTTCTGGCCCAGAGTCTCTGCGCAGCCCAGGGTTTTATACCGAACGGTTTGAAAAGTTTCTCTATTTCTCTTTCCGGTATTCTCACAGAGAACGGACTTTCGGTGTACCTCAGCGAAAGATCATCGAATTCGAACCCCTTCATCCCGTGATCAACTCTAAAAGTTCGTCACCGGTCATTTTTCCGAGACGTTTCCTTTCAATCACGGGAACATCGGTTTCGATTCTCTTCTCGCTTATCACCACGCCCGGTTTCTCCATCAGTTCAAGAAAGTTCGTAAAGCTTTTCAACCTGTATTTGAGCCGCGATGGTCTTTCCTCTATCTCGGAAAAAATCATGAACTCGGATTTAACAACAGCATCGAAAGGTGAGTGTCTGACAAAGCCTGTGGCAAAACCCATCCTTCTTAGGTATTTTTCAACGAATCTTTCCATGCTGGTTTCCGGGCCCTTTTCTTTGTGAAAGGTTTTGAAAATCTCGGGCGACGAGACCTTCGCATCGAGAATTCTCTCCAGTTTTGAAGCAAGCTCCAGAATCATTCTGCATTTTTTTCTTTCATGCTGATAAACGGTTTTTTTACTCACACCGAGGACATCGGCCAGTTCCTGCTGGGTAAAACCTTTCCTTTTCCTGGCCTCGCGCAGGAGCTGCGGATCTATTTCTGTATAGAAACCGCCACGATCTCTGAAAACCTTTGGAAAGACGTTGCGATGCACTATATCGAAAAGGGTTTCGGTGTTAAATGCCGGGATGCCGAATCTTTCGTAAACCACACCACGCTCCAGTTTTTCCTTTCTGGTTCGCTCACCTATAAGAACCGGATTCGCATCCAGGTACCCGGAAACCGTTTTAAGGGATTCGGAATGCTCGAAAAGAAACGAGTCTATATTCGAAAGGACCTTCGCCAGTATGGTTCTTTCCTTTCTTGCGGCGACATCGAAGCAGCCGGTAAATATTCCGACCTCGTATCCGCCGCTTTCGAAAATGGTTTTTACCTTTGAAATGAGTCCGAGCTTCATAAATTGTGATTAGAAAATTTTAAATAATAAATCTTTACATTTTGATATTCGGGGACGGGTAGCTCAGCCTGGTTTCGTTCGGCCAGAAAGAGCGCTAGTCTTATAAGACGGCTGGGCTAAGAGAACTAGTGGTCGAGAGTTCAAATCTCTCCCCGTCCACCATCGGGCCGGTGGTCTAGTGGAAAATAATACTCCGCACTGACGCCACCCTCACGCGGTGGAAGTCGCAGGTTCGAACCGGAAGAAAATCCTGCCCGGCCCACCACTGCCCCCGTCGTCTAGTCCGGTCAAGGATCTCGGCCTTTCGATCAGAAAGATTCGAGCCTCTGCGATGAGAGGAAAGCCGATGACACGGGTTCAAATCCCGTCGGGGGCACCAAGTGCAATCACCGCCTTGCAGCAAGCACTACCAGGAGGTTTGGAAGAGGTTTTTGATAACGTTACAGAATAATCTTCTGATGTGTCGACAAACAATTCATCCTTCTGGAGTAAAATTTTAAATACTTTATGTGCCATATTAGTTTAAAAGGTGACACGATGTATCTGGAGAACTTCCGCTACCGGTTAGCAAGGGAGTGGCAAGGAAGCCTGTTCAGGGTTAGCGATGTCTATCGGATAAACAGAAGAGCTAAGGAATACCTGTATAGATTATCCAAAGAAGGATACCTGAAAAGAATTTACTGGGGATGGTACTTCATCCCTGCAGAATACAAAGATCCCTGGGAGTTTTTAGCAGGAGATAGCGGTTTCAAGGTAATTATAAAGCAGACCGCAGCGAGTTTATGGAACTACGATTTCGTTCACAGAGATGTTTACCGTCTGGCTGTGAAGAACAGATCCTACGGAAAGGCCCTGGAAAAATTTGCCGGAGAGATGGGATGGAATTTCGAGGTGGAATACCACGAAAGAATTCCTTACGAGTACCGTAAGACCGATGGTTTGTTCGTTGAAACGATTGAGTCAAGCATAGTTAGCTGCATTTCCGAATGGTCATTTCTGGATGCCTTTGCCGTGCTGTACTTCAGAAGGGATGAAGTCAGCTTAGAGAAGCTGAAGAGAATGGGGAGGTGGAAGAGGATCTCAGGAACAGACACAAGGGTATGGACCGCGTTGAAGTACGGATGCAGGTTATTCAATGAAAGTTTGGGAAAAAAGATGTTCAGGGTTAAAATCAAAGGAGGGTTAGGAGAAGACGTGAAGGAACTGATTCAGGAAGCGGTTGCAAAGGTGGTTGAGTCTGCCTAAGGCCATCGACATGATGCGGAGAAGGGAAGAGGAGATTCTCGAGGCTGTTAAACATCTTTCAGATGAAACAGATGCTTTCAGCAAACCCCAGATGATGGTGATAGGCGGATATGCTCTAAGAGCCTTCATACCGTTTTCCAGGTTCACCAGAGATTGTGATTTTGCCGTCAAAAAGAAAAACGGATGGGGCATCGATTTTCTCAAGAAGATTCTTCCTGACGGTTTTTCCGTCGAACACGAGGAGAAGAGAGGAAGTTACGGTTTCATGAGGTGCATAAAGTTTCTTAGACATGAGAAAAACAGAATAAAAGTTTCAATCGATTTCATGGAAGGGGAGATAAGGGGAAGGGAGGAAAAAGATGTAATTGTTATCGATAAGAAGATGATCAAGAGAAGGGAGTTCGTTGAACTTGTAATCGGTGGAGAGGGTGTAAGAATTCCGGTTCCGTGTTACACTGACTACTTCATAATGAAGGTTGTTTCCTGCAGAGCCTCTGATATAAGGGACGTTGCCGCCATGGTTCTGGAGAGAGGAATCCCGGAATCGCTGGATGAAAGAGTGAAGGAGGTTCTTCCGCATCCGGAAATTTTCGGTGCGCAGCTGAACAGAATAATTTCAGAAATAAAGAAAAAAACGTTCCTGAACAGCTGGAGGGGAATTTTCGGAACGAAGAAGTACAGCGAAGGAGACAGGAAGAAAGTCCTTAAAATTCTCGAGAAAAATGAAATTTTGTAGGAAGGACTGTTCGTTCTTCTCCGTTTTTCTTCGGTATCATCCGAACTTTTGTTTTGCAAACCTTTTTATACTTTTCTGAAGAGAAAATATATCATGCCAAAGTCCATTTCGCTCATTTCCGGAAAAGGTGGTGTTGGTAAAACAACTGTCGCCGCCAATCTCGGTGCAGCTCTTTCCCTTCTCGGAAAAGAAACGGTGATAATCGACGGAAATCTCACAACGCCGAATCTTTCGATCCATCTCGGAATTCCGCTTTATCCGGTAACGTTACACGACGTGCTCAGAGGCTCTGCGCCTCTTGAAAGTGCTGTGTACAGACATCACACCGGCCTGAAGGTTGTGCCGGCATCCATTTCCGCGAACTCGCTGAGAGGCATAAAACCCGAGAGGTTGAGGGAGGTTGTGTCATCTCTTCTCGACGCAGAATTCGTTATAGTCGACGGCGCCGCCGGGCTCGGAAAGGAAGCGCTTGCTGCGGCAACGTCATCCGAAAAAGCCCTCATAGTTACGAACCCTGAGGTCACGGCGGTCACGGACGCGCTGAAAACCGTGAGAACGATAGAGGGAACAACCGATATTCTGGGTGTGGTTGTGAACAGGGTGGGAAAGAAATCCCATGAAATGAAGCTCGAAGAAATAGAATCCATACTGGATTATCCTGTTCTTGCGACCGTGCCGGAGGACGAAAACGTTCAGAAAGCAATTTCCATGAAGGTTCCGGTTATTCATTATGCGCCGAAATCCGCGGCTGCAAAGAAATTCAAAAAGCTTGCCGAAAAAATCTCGGGAGTCAAACCAAGAAAGAGATCATTTCTCGATATTCTTTTCAGAAGAAAATAACTCAAACTCGAACGCACCGACCGGCTTTTCCATACCCCAGGAAACAAGAACTTCCGGATGAACCTCACCGAAGAAGCCGCACGGTTTTCCGGAAACGACAACCTCAGCACATCTTCCTTCTATAAAACTCGGATGCGAAGCAGGTCTCACACGGTATTCGATTTTCAGATTTTTAAACAGGGCTTCCACGATGGATTTTATCTCGGTCAGGTTTACCCTGTCGTGCGAAACCGCGCCGCAAATTCTTCTTACGGTTTTAGATCCGTTTTCAGAATTTTCATCCGGAAGTATGCAATCACCCACCTCGAAGATCTTCTGCGGATACTCGGCATGCATGTTTTTTGACAGAATCCTCATCAATCCGGGCAGCAGCCACACCCTGCATATGCTCATTCTCTCGGTGGTCGGATTTTTCAGCTCAACAGCACTTCCGTTTATCCTCATTTTTTCAAACTGCTCCCGCGGGTCGGCGAGGATGAAGGTCATGACCTCCTGAAAACCAAGACCTATCATTATTTCCCTTGCAGCGTCCCAGCCGTTCGAGAGGAGTTTTCCGGCACACGGAACTGACGGTATTCTCGGGCGTATGTTGTTATAACCGTAACCTATGGCGATTTCCTCAACGAGGTCCACCTGGTGAAGAATATCCGTCCTGAAGCTTGGCACGAGCACCCTGAGGGAGTCGCCTATTCTCATCACACTGAATCTTCTTCTTTCCAGAATTTCGCATATTTCGTCCACACCCATACCGAGACCCAAAACTTTTTCAACATAAGACGGATCCAGTTCAACCTGTTTCGGCTCGAGTTCCGGAAAAACCTTTTGTCCGACCTCGATCGAGAAGACCTTCCCGCCGGCTTCGGCGAGGTTGCATGCAAGGATTGAAACGACGTGAGTAACCGTCTTTTCATCGGTTCCCGTAACCTCGATGAAAAGATCCCTCGTCTCTTCGGTTACCCTGGTTCTCCAGGAATTTATAATCGGTGGAAAGCTTATTATTCCGTGAAAGTCCTTTATGACCGGAAATCCGTCCGCCAGATGCGCATACTCTCTCCCCTTAGGGTGTTTCACAAGAATATCCTTCAGTGTGAGCTCCGAGTCCATTCCTAAAGGACGCATTTTTTCCCCGGGCTTTCCGGAAAGATATTCCAGAGGAGGTTTTATTTTTTTGAAATCATGTATCCCTATCGCGGCCTTAACCCTGTTTCGCCCCAGAGAAACGTTGAGCTTTTCCTGGAAGTCCATGAGTTCCTGTACATCGAAATCGGCCGATTTTACTACGAAGCACCCGAGGAACGGTCTGGAAGGACAGCGTGAAACAACCTTTATCCCCGACGGCGTCGGCTTGTAGTTCGGTATACCGGTCTCCTTTCCTATGAATCCAAGCACATCTCTCTTCACACCGGAGGAAAAAAGAAGATCCGGTCTATCGTTGGTTATTTCAAGTTTCCACACCTCACCCTTTTCCTCCACAGGAGCCTTTATCATGTGGAGTATCTCTTCCAGCTCCTCGTCCGGGATATCCGGAAGCCTGGATCTCTTAACCTCTATTACCGGCATATACCTCCTTCCTCCTGAGCCAGTTAAGATTTTCTGAAAAAAGATTTCTTATATCATCTATACCGAGCGCGAACATGGCAAGCCTCGTGAACCCGAGACCCCATGCTATGACCGGTTTTCTTATTTTAAGTGGTTCGAGAACCTCGGGTCTCAGAAGACCTGCGCCACCGACCTCGACCCATTTACCGAGGCTGTCGAAATACACG
>JAADFI010000044.1 GCA_013152905.1 Microcaldota archaeon | reverse complement strand
CCGATAGACAGCTGCTGTACGCCGTGCTGATAGATTTTGCGGGCATAGTTCTGATGTTTCTGTCTGTGTTTTACCTTCCCGCAATTTTCGCGCTCATTTTTCCGTTAATCTGCTACTCGATAACCTACATTTACTTCAAAGAAAAATTCTGGAAAGCATTCTGGATCAGTGCCGGCTTAATGGTAATTTTTGCGGTGATTATATTTGTTCCGATAGTCTCCACCTGTTCTGATAGTCTGCACCCCCCTGGGGCCCAGTCTTATTAAAATCGAATACGGTGTTTGAATGAAGCCAGAGGAGGTCAGATACATCGTTTATTTCCTCATCCTCGTGTGGGTCATCCACGTCGTTTCACTTCTTACTGCATTCCAGATCCTCGGTTCGGATATACTTCGGGCTGCACCGCTATTACTTGTTACGATCACGGTCCCTCTGGTCGCTACCGGACTGTGGAAACTCAAAAAATGGGGCCTGTACTCGGGTTTCGGACTATCCGCAGTCCTTCTCGCAGACTCGTTACTGTACCTTAACGTAATCGGAGCCGTGGTGTGGGGAGCCGTGCTTTATTACCTGTATAAAGCCAGAAATTTCTTTTCCTGAAACCTTTAAATACTCGGAATTCAAAAATAAATTAAAAAGGTGCTTTTATGGAGGAGATAGAGCTTTTTCCGGAAAAGGAAAAATACGAGCTCACTCCCGTGAAAAGACTTGAAAAAAAGATAAAGGAGCTTGAACAGTCCTCCAAGGTTTCTCCGCACCTCCAGGGTCTTCTCGAAGAGGTCATCGAGCTCGTGAAATCGAACCAGAAATTCGTTCAGGATGTTATAAAATCGAATCAGGCGATAAGAAACGAAATGACGAAGCAACCGGGCAGACTCAATGACGTTATCGCATCGATAAACGAGCTTCTCAGATCGAATCAGAGACTCGTTGAGGACATGGTTAAATCCAATCTCGAGCTCAAGGAAGCAGTCTCAACGCAGACGAAGAAAATAAACGAGCTCATCGATTCGATCTCCAAGCTTCTCAAACTGGTTGAGGAAGCCGGTGAAGAAGAGGTGAAACTTGCAACGCCCGAAGCGTTCAAGCCCGTGGTAGAGGAGATGAGGCGACTGGTTGAAGAGAACAAAAAACTTTCCGAATCCAACAAGGAAATCGCTGAAAAGATAGAGAAGCTTTCCAAAAAACTCAAATTCGGTATGCCGGTTTCCAAAGTTCTGGAAATGTATCCAAACGTGAGACTGAAAAAAGAGGTACATACCTCATGAAAGGAATATCGACGATAGTAGCGATAGTTTTGCTTTTAATGGTAACTGTAGGTCTTGTGGCAGTAGCCTACATGTGGCTCTCGAACATGTTTTCTATGGTTTCTTCTCAATCAGGGAGGACAGTCGAGGAAAGAATAAAGTCGCTCGGCACCTCTATATCGATCGAGTCTGCAGAATATAATCCCACATCCGATGCTGTGGAGCTTGTTCTCAGAAACACAGGAAGAGAAAACATAGATCTATCGACGATGGCAGCTTACATAGACGACATCTTCCAGGATATTCAATCCGGAAACCAGGGAACGCTTCCGCCGGGAGGTATAAAACCGGGCATACTCGTCAAAAATACCACGGAGTCGTGCGGAAAAACAATAAAAATCACAGTTTATCCTCAGGCGAGCGCGCTTTACATAATAAGATGCTGATAGCCTATGAAAGCCCAGGTACATGTAGTAACGCTGACCCTACTTTTTCTCATAGGACTTGTACTTCTTTTAATTGCCTTTTTCTGGGGTGAACCCATTCTCAGAGGAAACGTCGAAGAGGCCAGAATCTCAGCGGCCACCGTTTTTCTCAAAAGACTTGATACAACAATAAGAGACGTGCTTCGTTCCGGCGGCGAAGAAACGATCTCGTTCGATATAGCGGGCACAATAATGATCGGTGAGGATAATAAAAAAATCGTGCTCTTGCTTCCTGCATCGGAATTCCCGGAAAACTGGCTGTACATCAGAAACACCTCCAGCGTGATACGTGGAAAAAAAGACGAGAGAGGGGTGATTTTTGAACTGTTCTACAGGTATCCGGAACTTGTCTTCGTGCCAAAAGACAGACTGGCAATATCCTCGGGCACGATAATTCTGAAAAAGCTGAACGCAACGGCGCTCGAAGTGGACCTCAACGATTAAAATTAAGGAAAACGATATATTCTATATGAAAGGCCAGTATTTAGTGCTCGAACACGTCTTTTTCTTTCTGATAGGAGTCATAATGACCATAGTAATTTTCTACACGTTCTCGGGCATAGCTGATAATATAAGGGAAGGCAGCTTCAGATATCAGTTATTGAGAGTAGCCGAAACGCTCAGATGGGATATCGTTGAGGCATATCTTGCTGGTAAGGAAACCGGTGCGATAATCACGATAAAAAGAGATATCCCGACCGAGATAGCCGGATGTTTATACTCGATCACGGCGTCGGAAAACCTTACCGTGAAATGCATCCAAACCGGGGAATCAGAGTCCCTACCGCTGTTCAACATCTCGGTGACAGTCACCAACCAAATAATTTATAGTAGCTCGGGTATTATAATAATAACTTACGAGGGAGACGAGATATGGTTGAGCTGAGGTACAGGGTGTTTTTCAAAAAACTGGTGAACGGAAAACTGAAAAAAGTTAAACCAAAGAAAATCCCGGGTCCCCCTGCAAAGACAAAGGTGTCAGGAAAAATACAGATAGAAAAACCGAAAGAAAAAATCGAAGGAATAGAAATAACCGGGGTCACAGGAAAACTCGTTAAAAAACCGCAGGTGGATCTTTCTAAAATCAACATGACGTATCCGCTGATACCAAGAAACCCGAAAAAGGGTGAACGTGTTTATGCTTATGCACATATAAAATGGTCTCCGGAAGACTACAGCCTGGTTTACAACGTCATCGAACCGCCGCTCACGGAGGAGGACAAAAAACTCCTGGAAAGCATAAAAGACGTGATAGTCGAAAAGCTCGATGTGGACTTCGCGAGACTCAGAAAGGAAGATGCGGTCGAATACCTTAAAAAGAAATTCGAAGAAACGCTCAAGGAACTTGCACCTGACCTGCCAGAAGAAAAAAGACAGAACCTTCTTTATTATATCCAACGAGACTTCATAGGCCTCGGTAAAATCGAGCCGCTCATGAGGGATCCGAACATCGAAGACATTTCCTGCGACGGATTGAACATACCCATATTCGTGTATCACAGGGACCCGCAGATAGGGAGTATAAGAACTAATATAATGTTTACCGATGCGGATGAGCTCGACTCGTTCGTTAACAAACTCGCCCAGCGGTGCGGCAAAACCATTTCGGTTGCGAAGCCGCTCGTCGATGCCGCACTTCCGGATGGCTCCCGTCTTCAGGCAACCCTTGCAACGGATATCGCGAGAAGGGGTTCGAACTTCACAATAAGAAAGTTCACTGAAAAACCGCTTACACCGGTTCATCTTCTGAAATACGGCACGGTCGATATAAAAATCCTCGCATACCTATGGACGCTAACAGAATACGGAAAGTCCACACTCATAGCCGGAGGTACAGCAACCGGTAAAACCACGCTTCTCAATGCACTTTCACTGTTCATAAAACCCGAGATGAAGATCGTCACTATAGAAGATACGGCCGAACTCAGACTACCGCATCCGCACTGGGTACCGCAGGTCGCAAGGCAGGCCATGGTGGAAATCGGTGGCAAAAAAGTTGGTGAAGTCGACATGTTCGACCTTCTTAAAGAATCACTCAGACAGAGGCCGGATTATATAATCGTGGGTGAGGTCCGAGGAAGGGAGGCGTTCGTGCTTTTCCAGCAGATAGCAACCGGGCACGCTGCCTTCGCGACAATCCATGCGGACACGGTTGAAAAACTTCTGGACAGGCTTACAACACCGCCGATAAATCTTCCGGCCTCGCTTATAGAAAATCTAGACTGCGTGGTCTTTCTGGTGAGAGTGAAACACAGAAACCTTTACGTAAGAAGGGTCTCGTCCATTTTTGAGGTCGTCGGATTCGATAGAGAAAAGAACCTTCCGAAGTTCAACGAGGTTTTCAGATGGGATGCGGCCACCGATACGTTTATAACGGTAAATCCGAGCGTGGTGCTCAAAAAAATCGCCGAACAGCATGGCCTCTCTCCGGAAGCCATAAAAAAGGAGCTCGGTGTAAAAATGAAAATCCTTGAATGGTTGCTCAAGAAAGACGTCACGGACTACAAAGCGTTTGCAGATATAATAAAACTGTACTACTCGCACCACGATAAGCTTCTCGAAATAATGGGTGAATGAAATTGTGGGAAAAGCTGGTTGAAATTTCCATGAAATTTTTTAAAGGAAGTCTCGATCCGTACGTGCCTTATTTTGAAACTATAAGACAGGACCTCACCAAATCGGGAATACCGCTGAGTCTCAAAGAATATGTATACGGAATGATTTTCATAACCCTTGTGACATTTTTGGTCAGTCTTCCGCTCTTTACCTTAATTTCATCCGGTTTCATGCATCCGGTTCTCAGTTTCTTATTTTCACTCACGATTTCATTCATAATTTCGCTTCTCGTGTTCTTTATTTTTTACTCGTATCCCTCTTTCGTGGTATCCAGGAAGAAAAAGGAAATAGAATCCGTTCTGCCGTTCGCGACCACTTACATGGCAACCATTTCATCAAGCGGGGCACCGCCAACTCTGATGTTTAAAATCCTCTCACAGTTCGATGAATACGGCGAGGTTTCGAACGAGGCAAAAAGAATATGTAGAGATATGGACCTTTTCGGTGTAGATCTTCTCGAAGCCATGAGAAGGGCTGCAGCGAGAACTCCTTCGCCACTGTTCAAGGAACTTCTCTGGGGAATGACCACGGTCATTTCATCCGGAAGCGACCTCTCGGTTTACCTACGCGAAAAGGCAAACGGTTTCATGCAGGAAAGAAGGAGAAGGCTTCAGGAGTACTCAAAGACGCTCGCGCTTCTCATAGAGATATACCTGACGTTGATAATCGTCGGATCAATCTTCTTCATAATAATGACGGCAATAATGTCTTCCTTTTCCATGGGCGGTGTATCGGACGGAACAGTAATATCATTTTTCCAGTTCCTCATAATATATGTTATACTTCCTGTCGTCTCAGCAGGATTCATCCACTTGTTAAAGGCTCTCGCACCAAGGTGAAAATGATGGAACTACCCGAAAAAATAGAGAAGAAACAGCTTCCGATAATAATAGCTGGTGTATGGTTACTCTTCGGAATAATACTGTTTCACAGCGATCCGGGTATTCTCGCGAATTTTATTCTCATAGCTGTAATGATTGGCGTGCTTCCGTATATCCTCATGTCGTATTTTGAATACCAGAGAATAAAAAGCATGGAGGATCAGCTTCCCCTCTTCCTGAGAGACATCGCCGAATCACAGAAGGCAGGCATGAGCTTACCACAGGCGTTGAAGAACGCTGCAAAAGTTGACTACGGAAAGCTGACACCGGAGATAAGAAAGATGAGCAACCAGCTTTCCTGGGGCATACCGCTGCAGGAAGTGCTTGAAAGGTTTTCGCAGAGAATGAAGGATTCGAAGATAATAAGACGGTCGATGAGGGTCCTCATAGAGGCGTATACATCGGGAGGAAACATAACCGAAACCATGGAGTCAACCGCAACGGATGTCTCGATAATAAAGGAAGCTGAAAAAGAAAGAAAAAGCATGATGGCTCAGCACGTTACGATGATGTACATAATATACTTCATCTTCATAATCATCGTTCTCGTTCTTTCAAACACACTGTTCCCGATTCTAGAAATGAGTGCAAATCCAACCGGAAGCGGCATAGGTTTCGTCGACCCGATGTCGGCATGCGAAAAAAATCCGAGCGCCTACTGTATTTTCTATCCCATCTTCTCGCTCCTCTGTCAGATGTTTGATTTCGGAACTGGCGCGGAATGTTACTATAAAGCACTTTTCTTTTCCATGATAGTAATCCAGGGAATATTCACAGGGCTCGTCTGCGGACAGATAAGCGAGAACTCCGCAAGAGCCGGAATAAAACACAGTCTTATACTCACGGCCTCCGGTTTCGCTATATTCATAATAACATTGAGGCTGGGATTGGTATGAAAGGTCAGGTAAAACTGGAATTTATTTTCAGCTTCGTGTTTTTCACAATCCTTGTTTTTTACCTTTCCATGCAGATAAACTCGAACGTTTCCACCGTAGCGTCCGACTCGTACATCGATACCATGATGGTGAGGGCGAACACATTAGCAGAAATACTTGTAAGAACACCGGGGGTCCCGACGAACTGGGAGAACAACGTACAATCCACAAAATACGTCGGCCTTGCATCGACTCCGTTCAATCTTTCCAAAGCAAAGGTTTCGGCACTCAACAACAACTGCTGGCTCATGGAAAAAATGGTTTCCGGCGGTTACAGGGTTATAATTTACACGTCATCTGGTGTTCTCATGCTGGAATGCGGTTACGGCGGACCAGAAGTTAAGGCAAGGGTGACGAGACCCGTGAACCTGGAGGGTGAGTCGGCTACGCTTATACTAGAGGTGTGGTGATGAAAGGTTTCATACAGATAATCGAGGTTTCGATAGCAGCCCTTCTGGTTCTCATCATGATCCCACTTCTTTTTTCCGGCTTCACCGTGAAAACGGACTGGGAACGCCCGGAACTCGTTCTAACGGGTGAATACACCGTAAGGTCTCTTTACCCGAATCTTACAAAAATAATAACTTCGCCCCAGGATGCTGTGAGGATGTTGAGGGATGCCTTACCCCCGACAATCGGATTCGGGATTTACGTCGAAAACGTTCCTAAGAATTATATAAGGGTGGACTGTGTATGCTCGGATTATGACGCCACCAAAATCTCTGAGATGCTCACACCGACGTGGATAAACGGAAGGTGGATAAATTTTACGGTTAAAAAGGTAAACTATACAGAACTCACTGGAGACGTGGCGCTTTTCGTCAATTTCACGGACTATTCGAATGCAAAGCCGTACATAGAGGATTTTCTTAAATCCGGAAAAGGCGTTGTAGCTGTAAACGGAACCTACGGATCGGACAATAACTTCAACGAGATCTTCGGTCTTAAACTAACGCCAGGAGCGTCCGTATCGACACTTAATTTTAGAACGTATACGGCGGGTGATGCGGTTCAGAAGTACTTCATAGGCTTCGGTTTCGATATCAACCTGACACAGACAACACCCGACGGGAAACGCCAGGGATACTGGTGGATATGGGAAGAGTCGCGGCAGGTCAACCTAACTCAAAATCTCATCGTTGAAATAGAAGACGATAATAATATCATACGCGTCAGGGAAGGTGAAACATTCGAACTAGAAGGACCTGACAACGAATTACACGAATTCAGGGTCAAAAAAATATTTCCGCCTTCTCTTGTGTTAATCCAGACAACGGAAAACGAGTTCGTTTTCAAAAATTTCGTTCAGAACGAAAATCCCGTGATAGGAAACAGCATAGTCGGTTCGTTTACCGGCGTTAAATTTTCTGCGGCAACCGAGAACGGCACGGCGATATGGATTTCCGACTTTCCTAAAAGCGACGAATACAGAACACTTCTCAAGGCATCCATTGCATCGCTTGCAAGGAAATACTACGTTCTCTCGCCCCTGTCGAAAAGGTTCGTTTCGGTCCCGTTTTTCCTGGTCCTCGGAAACGACGTGACCGAAACCGCATCCGTAAAGCTTCTCCTGTGGTATTCGATTTAAAATTCAAGGTTCTTTACATAGCCGTTTCTTTTAAGCCAGTTTGCCTGGGTGGGTGTGTACCTCCACACCACATCCGCCCTTTCCTTTGGCTGGACCTTCCATGGTTCGACCAGAACGAGATCGCCGACCCTGACCCACACCCTTTTTTTCATCCTGCCGGGTATTCTGCAGAGTCTCGTGAGACCGTCTTCGCAATCAACCCTTATTTTTCTTGCACCGAGCATCTCGACAACTATACCGAATATCTCGCCCTCTTTCGGAAGCCTTATCCGTGAAATCTCTTCCTGTTCCTCCATATTCTCTTGGTTGTTGTTTGATTATAAAAAGCTTATATTATGCGGTAAATATTTGGTTATCTATGTGGGAAATAAGAAAGAAGTTCAAAGACGCTGAGGCGAGAAAGGTATTTGCGGGCGTGCTGGATGAATCTACTCTTCTGACACTCTACAGACTCTCGAACAAAGGCTTCTTCGATGTTCTCTACGGATTCATAAAAAGAGGTAAGGAGTCCAACATAATACTTGCAGAAAAAAACGGAAAAAAACTAGCAGTAAAAGTCCACGCAGTAACGGCTGCAACTTTCAAGAGAATTCACCCGTACATTTTAGGTGACCCTAGATTCTCCGGCCTGAGAGGAAACAGAAGAAAAATAATATTTGCGTGGTGCAGAAAGGAATACAGAAACATGGTAATAGCAAGGAAGGCTGGAATTAACTGTCCGGAACCTCTGGCATGCATGAACAACGTCCTTGTCATGAGCTTCATAGGAGACGAACACCCCGCACCGAGACTGGTAGACACAGAACCGGAAGAGCCAGAAAGGATTTTTGAAAGAACGATCGAATTCGTTAAAAAACTCTATCACAGCGGTATTGTCCACGGCGATCTCTCGGCATACAACATACTTTACTGGAAAAACGAACCCTGGTTCATAGACTTCTCCCAGGGAGTTTCAACCTCGCACCCGAACGCCGAAGATTTTCTGAGAAGGGATGTGAACAACGTATGCTCGTACTTTTCATCCCTAGGTCTCCGCATCGAACCGGAAAAGGTGTACGAAGAGGTGAGAAAATGATAACGAGCTTGCTGGTACCCGAGGAAAGGGTGAAAATACTCAGAATGAGTATTCCGGAGATCGAAAAAGCCACGGAAACGAAGATAAGAATTTCGGGTAACGAGGTCTTCATCGAAGGTGAAGGCCTAGGACTCTTCACAGCGGAAAGAATACTCAAGGCCATCTCCCGCGGCTTCGAGCCTGAACGCGCGATGAAACTCCTCGAAGAAGGGAACGAACTAGAAATAATAAAAATCCCCGCAAAGGACTCCGGTCTTGTGCGGATAAGATCGAGAATAATAGGCACGAGGGGAAGGGCGAAAAGGAAAATCGAGGAAACCACGGGATGCATGCTCGCAATTTACGGAAAAACTGTGTCGATAATAGGAAAGTACCCCGACATAGAAAAAGCGAAGAAAGCCGTGGAAATGTTAATAAGAGGTTCACCGCATCCCAGAGTTTACAGATTTCTCTCAAAAAATTTATAAAAACAAAATCCCATGGAAGGTTTTTATGGGTGTCACGAAAGCACACGAGCTTGCCAAAAAGCACAGGGAAATTTCGGTTGCCGAGTTTTTCGAAAAGAACAGGCATCTACTCGGTTTCGACAATCCCTCGAAAGCCCTGTTAACTGTTGTAAAGGAGGCCGTCGATAACAGCCTTGATGCGTGCGAGGAAGCAAGAATACTTCCGGAAATAACCGTGAAAATAAAACAGATGGAAGAGGATAGATTCAGGGTCTCGGTTGAGGACAACGGCCCGGGCATAGTGAAGGAGCAGATACCGAAAATTTTTGGAAAACTTCTGTACGGAAGTAAATTCGGTGCAGGGAAACAGTCGAGAGGTCAGCAGGGTATAGGTATCTCGGCAGCGGTGCTGTACGCCCAGTTAACAACAGGGAAGCCGGCTGTGGTTTATTCGAGAACCGCACCGGACAGACCTGTAAGGGTTTTTCACATAAGAATAGACACCATGAGAAACGAACCCGTGATCGTGAAGGAGGAATCTAAAGACACCGGAATAAAGAACCACGGAGTCAGAATAGAACTCGAGATAGAGGGAAGGTACGCGAAAAGACACCAATCGGTGGACGAATATTTGAAACAGACATTCGTGGTGAATCCGTACGCCACGATAACGTACGTTTCGCCCGATGGAAGGAAAACCGTTTATAAAAGGGTTTCGAACGAGCTGCCGAAACTACCAAAGGAGATAAAACCGCATCCGTACGGGGTGGAGGTCGGCGTACTGGAGAGGATGCTGAAACTCACGAAGGCAAGGAACCTCGTCTCGTTCCTGACCGGAGAATTTTCAAGGGTGGGAAAAAACACGGCTGAGGAGATGTGCAGACTTGCAGGACTGAAACCGTCATCCAGACCGCAGGATCTGAATCACGAAGAGGTCCAGAAACTGTGGAGAGCCATGCAGAAGGTAAAACTGATGAAACCGCCTCTGGACTGTCTTTCGCCTATATCGGCCGAACTCCTGGAAAGAGGACTTAAAAACGAGTTCAATCCCGAATTCGTTGCCTCCGTCTCGAGACCGCCGGCTGTTTACAGGGGAAACCCGTTTCAGATAGAATGTGCCATAGCGTACGGCGGTGACATAAAATCGGATGAGGCGATCGTGCTCAGGTTCGCCAATAAAGTTCCGCTTCTCTATCAGGCCTCTGCCTGCGCGATCACCAAGGCTGTGCAACAGATAAGATGGAACAACTACGGGCTCGGTCAGCACGGTAATCAGATAGTCGGTCCAGTTGTAATAGCGGTCCATATGGCTTCCGTGTGGATACCGTTCACTTCGGAGTCGAAGGAGGCGATAGCAAGCTACCCGGAAATAATCAAGGAGATAAAGCTCGCACTCCAGGAATGTGGAAGAAAGCTCGGCTCGTACATCAGAGGCAAACGAAGACTTCTCGAGAAGGAAAGAAAAATGAGTCTTTTCAACGCGTACATACCGGAACTCGCGGAGGCACTCGAGTATCTCACGGGCACGAGAAAGGAGGAGATCGAGAGAATGCTTAAAGAGTTTATAGGTGGTGAAGATGAAAAAAACGATAAAGAAACTGGAGGAGATGGGAAAGAGAATACTGGATGAAATAAAGAAAAAAGAAAATCCGCATATAGAAGTTCCTGTGAGATCTCTTTCGAACATATTTTTCGATGAAAACAAAAAGATAGTGAGACTCGGTGAATCAACATCGAAAAGGTATTTTTTCAACGTTTCTCATATCAGAAAGTTCGTTCAGACCGTGGACGTCGCAACGATCTCGAAAAAGCTGCTTGAAGTGAACAAAAGCGAACATATCCGAAGCGTTTATTACATGTTAAGAAGAACGCTCCCGGGAACGAAGATTAATCTCGTGGACGACCAGGATGAGGTGGACAGGTGTGTCGAGGATCTCGAACTCGTGACCGGCTGCCTCAGGGAGGAGCTTCACATAAACGCCAAAAAAAGCGGTGCCGTCGCGGGCAATGTCGTGATAAAGGACAGCGGTGATACGATCGACTGGTCGAGGCTCGGAAGGGGTGGCTGGGCCATACCGTCCAACGTGGAGGAAATAGAGTTCAAAAAAGTTGACGCCGAGTTCGTTCTTTACATGGAGAAGGAATCGGTCTGGGAAAGGTTACAGGAAGATAAGATATGGAAGGATCTGAACTGCATAATAATGTGCTCCATGGGTCAGACCACAAGAGGAATAAGAAGACTTCTCTACAGGCTGAGACACGAATTCGGACTACCTATTCTCGTTTTAACTGATTTCGACCCGTGGGGGATTTACATTTATTCCGTGCTGAAATACGGCTCGATAAACCTCGCGTACCTTTCGGAAAAGCTCACTATACGGGATGCCAAGTTCCTCGGAATAACAGCGGACGATATAGAAAAGTACAACCTCAAGAAGCATTTCGAAAAACTCAACGACAAGGACATAAAAAGGTTGAAGGAGGTTTCGGAGTATCCGTGGTTCAAAAACAACGAGGTGTGGCAGAGACAGTTCAGGATGATGATGAAGTTCAAGTCAAAGGTCGAGATACAGGCGCTCAGCTCGCATGGAATCTCGTTCATAACGGAAAAATACCTGCCAGAGAAAATTTCATCCAAAGACTGGTTGGA
>JAADFI010000043.1 GCA_013152905.1 Microcaldota archaeon | reverse complement strand
CCGTTCGAACCCGGGTCTGAACCTCCGCAGGGTCCTGTTCTGTCCAGCTAAACTACGGGGGCTATTAAAAGTATTTAAATACAAGAATTTATGAGTATTGTCTATGGAACTGAGATGCACGAACTGTAACATCAGTCTCGTGGGTCAGGATAACTTCGTCAAGTTCAAATGTCCTTCCTGCGGTGAGGGACTTATAATAAGATGCAGCAGATGTAAGAGGCTATCGAACCCGTACAAATGCGAAAAATGTGGATTCGAGGGACCATAATGGCGGTTGCGACTACTTTTAAAATAATGCCTGAATCCCCGTCGGCGGACATCACCGAGATAGAAAGAGCTGTAAAAGAAAAACTGGACGTGAAGGATTCCAGAATCGAGCCGCTTGCGTTCGGGATGAAAGTTCTCAAGGTTCTTGTCGTTACCGAGGATACGGGCACGCAGGATGCGGAAAATATTATAAAATCAATCGAAGGTGTCGGAGAGGTCGAGGTTGAATCCCAGACCCTGTTATAATCCTGGCTTCAGCCAGAGAAAAGAAAAGGAGGTTAGAAAAATGGTGGAATTTGAAGTTCTGGAAACAAAGGAAATAAGATTTGGAAACAACAAATTCGTTGAGGTTGCCAGGAAAAAGGCAAAAACCCCGGAGGGTGAAAGCGAAATAATTTCGATATCGAAGGGATTTTTTACGCCTTCCGGTGAAAAAAGATTCAAAACGGGTCTCGGATTCGAGGCAAAAAGGGAAGTTATCGATGATATCATAAACGCTTTGAAAGAGGTTTCATCCGGTATCGAGGGCTGAGAAAAATATTTTAAAATCCGAATCCGAGTATGGATTATGGAAAAGATCACGGCGTCGCTCTGTCCGGAGTGTCTGAGGATAATAAAAGCAAGGATATTCGAACGGGACGGAAAGGTCTGGATATCGAAGAAGTGTCCGAAGCACGGTATTTTTGAAGACCTTTACTGGGGCGATGCTGAATCGTACAGAAAAGTCTGGAAATTCTCCCACGACGGCAAAGGGATAAAAAATCCCAACGTGAAGATAAAAAATCCCGTATGCCCGAGGAATTGCGGTCTCTGCAAACTTCACAGGACGCACAGCGCTCTCGGAAACATAGTGGTAACAAACAGATGCGACCTTCAGTGTTTTTACTGTTTCTTCTATGCCAGGGCCATGGGATACGTTTACGAACCGGATCTCGAAAAAATAAGAGAAATGCTCAGACTGCTGAAAAATGAAAAGCCCGTTGGATGCAACGCCGTTCAGCTGACCGGAGGAGAACCGACGCTGAGAGATGATATCCTCGACATAATCAGAATAGCAAAAGAAGAGGGCTTTGATCACGTGCAGCTGAATACGAACGGTATCCGGCTTGCCATCGAGCCCGGTTTCGCGAAAAAAGTAAGGGAAGCTGGTGTGAACACGGTTTACCTGAGCTTCGACGGAACCACACCGAAAACCAATCCGAAAAATCATTACGAAATTCCGTATGCACTGAGAAACTGTTCGCGGGCCGGTCTTGGTGTTGTGCTGGTCCCGACCGTTCTGAAAAGCGTGAACGATCACGATGTCGGAAACATTCTGAAGTTCGGTCTGAAGCACATTAAGGTTGTCAGGGGCGTGAACTACCAGCCGGTTTCGCTCGTCGGGAGAATAACGAAAGCCGATGTTCGAAGATACAGAATAACCATACCGGAAGTTATAGAAAAAATATCCGATCAGACCGGTTTCGTCGAACCAGAAGACTTTTATCCCATACCGACCGTGACTGCACTGACGCATTTCGTCGAGGCGCTGACAAATCTTCCGAAATACGAGCTCACGACTCATCCGGTCTGCGGTATGGCAACCTATCTTTTCAAGGACAGGAGAAGGGTAATACCGATAACCAGGTTCGTGGATGTCGAAGGTCTTATGGAATACCTGGATGAGAAAGCCCGGGAAATAAAATCCGGAAAAAACAGGCTTTGGGTGACAGGGAAAATACTGATAAAACTGAGGAGCTTCATAGACAGGGAGAAGCAGCCCAAAAACATAAACCTTGCAAAAATACTCTTCAACATTCTTGTCCGGGGTGACTACAGTTCGCTCGCCGAGCTTCATCACAGGACGCTGTTCGTCGGACTCATGCATTTCATGGATCTGTGGAACTACGACATAGAAAGGGTTAAAAGATGCTGCATCCACTATGCTCAGCCCGACGGTAAGATAGTTCCGTTCTGTGCCTTTAACGTTATTCCAGAATGGTACAGGGATAAAATTCAGGAGAAGTATTCTCTATCCATTAAAGACTGGGAAAGCGAGACAGGAAGGAAGCTTAAGGACGATCTTTACAGGAGAGATGTGAAAAAGCTTTCTTCGGGAAGCGTATACAAAAAAGCCTACGGTCTGTAAAATGGGGGTTCAGCTCGGTAAAATCGTTTCGGGAAGGACCATAGAAAGAGGCGAACTATCCGGAAGAAAAATAGCTATAGATGCGTATAACTGGCTTTATCAGTTTCTCACGATAATACGTGACAGGGAGACCGGTGAGCCGTTGAAAGCACCTGACGGAAGAATAACCTCGCATATATCTGGAATTCTCT
This sequence comes from Microcaldota archaeon, assembly GCA_013152905.1. Classification (GTDB taxonomy): domain Archaea; phylum Aenigmatarchaeota; class Aenigmatarchaeia; order Aenigmatarchaeales; family JAADFI01; genus JAADFI01. Next base: position 9,411 of record JAADFI010000043.1, on the reverse strand, counting down.
ACAGGACAGCAAGGCTTATTGAAACCGGAATAAAACCGGTCTGGGTTTTTGACGGCGAACCTCCAGAGTTCAAGTCAGTCGTAGAGGAAAGGAAAAAAATCAGGGAGGAGGCGCGTGAAAGATACGAGGAGGCTTTGAAAGCAGGGAAAACGGATGAACTTTTTCTTGCGGCACAGCAGGCAACCGTTTTAACCGAGGACATGGTAAACGATGCAAAAAGACTCATCGAGTTGATGGGTCTTCCAGTTGTTCAGGCTCCGTCGGAAGGTGAAGCCGAATGCGCCTTTCTCTGCTCTACTGGAAAGGTTTTTGCAACAGCCTCTCAGGATTTCGATTCGCTTTTATTCGGTTCACCGAGGATCGTGAGAAATCTTTCGATTTCCGAGAGAAGAAAGGTTTCCGGTATGTACGTGAAGGTCGAGCCTGAGTTGATAGAACTCGAGCGTGTGCTTTCCGATCTGAAACTCACGAGAGAGCAGCTCGTAGTTGTGTGTATGCTGATGGGTACGGATTACAATCCTGGTATAAAAGGTATAGGCCCGAAAAGAGCCGTGGAGCTTGTAAGAAAATTCAAAGATCCGACCGAGGTTTTTTCCGCTGTGGACTGGGATTCTCAGTTCGAAGGAAAAACCGTGGAACCCGAGAAAATACTCAACTTTTTTCTGCACCCTCCGGTGAGCGATGCGGAAATAAAATTCAGAAAACCAGATGAAAATGGACTGTTGGAGATGCTCGTCGGTGAAATGGGCTTTTCGGAGGAAAGGGTCAGAAAGGTTCTGGAAATCCTCAGCAAGCCTGTTCAGACCTCACTTTCTGTATTCGGTTAAAATTTCTTCCCTGGGTGCCACACGAATTCTTCGGGGTAACCTTCCTCGAATACCTCTACCCTTTCACCGCATTCACAGAAAATTTCCTCTTCTTCAATGGGAACCGAGAGCTCGGAGTCACATGCCGGGCAGAGAACTAGTCTGAGCTCGCGTTCTTTCAGCATAATTAAAATAAAAGCAGGGAAAGTATTTAAACTTTACAGCATAAAAAAGAATTTATGGATTTTCCGGATGAGAATCTGGTGACCGGCGGTCATGGGCTCTGTGCTGGATGCGGTGCCGCGATCGGACTCAGGCTCGCTCTTCTTGCGCTCGGAAAAAATACCGTGGTGGTCAATTCTGCTGGTTGTCTGACTCTTCAGCCGACCTATCCCTATACCCCGTTTAAAGTTCCGTGGATTTTTCTGGCGATTGAAAACGCGGGAGCAGTTGCTGCCGGGCTGAGTGCTGCCTACAGATCTCTCGGAAAGGACGTGACCGTGCTTTGCTACATAGGTGACGGTGCGACGTTCGATATAGGGCTTCAGTCCCTGTCGGGCGCATGTGAACTCGGAGAGAATTTTATATACGTTTGCTACAACAATCAGGCATTCATGAACACTGGTGTGCAGCGTTCATCCGCAACACCGAAATGTGCAAAAACAACAACCACACCCGGCGGGAACCCGTTCAGAAGAAAACCCATGATAAGGATAATGGCTGCACACGGAATACCTTACGTTGCGACCGCGTGTATTTCGTATCCGCAGGACTTCATTAACAAACTGAAAAAGGCAAAGAGCATAAAGGGACCGAAATATATAGAACTCCTGTGTCCGTGTGTTCCTGGTTGGGGTTATGAACAGTCAAGGACCGTGGAAGTCGGTAGACTTGCTGTTGAAACTGGTGTGTGGCCGTTGATGGAAATAGAGAACGGTAAATTCAGGCTAACGTACATGCCGAAAAAACTCAGACCTGTGAAGGAGTTTCTTTCGCTTCAGAAAAGATTTTCCGGCGTGGACGAAAAGGAAATAGAAAAGATTGTCAGAGAACGATGGGAAAAATTGGTTGACGGTAGATTCTGGGAAGTTGATTTTTAACTCATCGTTATCGTTTCAGTCGGTGCTATCGCCTCTGAAAATATCATTACGTTATCGATGTAGATATTGCCAGGAGTTAAACTATCTTTAAAATTTCTGCCTATGTTCAATCTACCTTCAGAATCCGTTTGAGGAAAGTCATCTTCGTAAAGTATTCTTCCGCTGTGCGGTTTCGATGCAACGGGCTTGTTATCGAAATAAATGGTTATGTGTGTTCCGTTGTATGTCATTCCGATCAGATGGTACTCTAAATCGTTTATGCCGGTGGGTGCTTCCACACATTCGATTCCGTTAACTGTTCGTACGCATCCGCCTACATTTCTTCCCTTAATATAAATTTTCCAGAAAACTTCTTCATATACAAAATTGTAACCTCCTTTTGGATAGAAAAACTTATCGTAAACTCTACTTCTTGAGACCACGATTCTTTCGTTGTTCCAATCGCTACCTTTTTTAATGGAAATAAAAACAGAAAGCCGTGCCCTTGGTTTTAAATTATTTGTATAGTTTGATGATCCACCGTCATCTACATTTAAAAATAATATCCCTTTTTGGAACGAAAGCGGCGGTTTAGTGGTGTAGTATTTCGGTTCGACGCCATGAAAACCTGTATTTGACTCGCAAATAATATACCCAACACATGTTGTCCAGCAATTTATGGGTGGCGTATCACACCTAAAAGAGATAAAGCCCGTATGATTCATGACACCGCAATTTTTTTTATTTGCCGTGTTTCCGGATGGCTCACCGTCTGTCCATCCATCGAAAAAATTCGATGTTTCATCTGACACCCATTTCCAACAATCGTTAGGGTTGGTGCAACCTTCAGGGATTCCGCCGTTGTCCGAAAGATCATCCGGGTCCTGATAGAGCCCGAGCCATATCGGAGATGGTTTGAGTCGTACATAACCTAAAAATTCATCGTGTGATGATATAACCGGAAGATATCCCCCTATCGATTTACAGAAATCATGAACGGCTTTCCATGAAATGTTATCGATTCCGAATTCATCGGCGCAACCAAAAGAAGCTTCAAACTCTTGTTTGCTACCAAACGGATAAATTTGAGCCCAGCATCTACCATCTATTGTTTCTAATGGAATATTATTTACAATATCATAATCCAAGTTATTTTTTGGGTTGTCAAAAGTCCAGATGGCAAGTGCTGAAGGATGGTAATCCACCCTGACCAGTCTCTTGACCACACTCGAGCCGGCTGAAATTACCAGTTCATACTTACCAGGACTGGTTCTCCATAGTGTTGGTAATTCTAAATATCCCATTTTATTCGGCTGGATTTCTTCTGATAAAACAAAGGGAACTTCCTTTCCGTTTAAAAAAATCGAAAGGACATCTCTCGTGATTGTACCCGGACCGCAGTTTCTCAGATATATCCTGTTCCCCGCAATGTTGTCTATTTTTATACAGTACAGCGACTGGTATGTTGTTCTCACTCTTTCCTCTGTTGTGATTTCAGCTTTTCCCGAAACGCCAAAAACCCAGGAGTAAAGAAGCGAGATCAGAATCACCGTAATTATAAGTATCATTATTATCGCTATGATCGCGGCGCTTGATTTTTTCTTTCTCCATTTTTTAAACAGTCTTTTCACCGAAGTACCAAAACTCACCTTTAGCACCCGAAAGTTTCTTCCCGATTTTCACGAAATCATCCCTTCCAATATGTTTGCCGCCAAGAGACACAACAACACCTGCCGTGGCCAGATTTCTCAGCTCGGAAAAAACTATTCCACCCATGCCGGGTGAAAGGTTGTTATCGAGAACTATCACGTTCTCAAAGTTCGAGAGGAACTCCAGCTCCTTTTTCGGAAACGGTCTGTAACAAACTATTCTCACCAAGCCGAACTTCCTCCCCTCGTTTCTCAGTGCGTTTACGGCAGCCTTTACGGTTGTTGAAAGGCTTCCGGTCGTCACGAACACTGAATCCGCATCATCGGTCATGTATTTTTCAACCAGTCCGTAGCTTCTGCCGAAAGTTTTTTCGAACTCGCTGAAAACCCTTTCAGCCACGTTCAGCGCGTTCATCTGGGCTTTGTGGACCTGGGAGCGGAAGTACATGTACTCGTGCAGACTCGGGACGCCGAGCGACATGGGTTTTTCGGGATCGAGAAGAACCTTCGGCCTGTATTCGGGCAGGAACGAATCGACGACATCCTGTGCCGGTATCTCGATCGGTTCTCTTGTGTAGCTGAGAATGAATCCTTCCATGTTGACTATACTCGGGAGGAGAACGTCCCTGTTCTCGGAAATTTTATACGCCATTATTATGAAATCCAGGACCTCCTGGTTGTTCTGTGCAAAGAACATGAGCCATCCCGAATCCCTGAGGGATAGAAAATCGTTGTTGTCCGGCCACAGAGTTATGGGTGCAGCGAGCCCCCTTGAGCAGTTGACCATGACTATAGGGAGCCTCATCCCGGACGCCACATAATGAATCTCCTTCATGAGAACAAGTCCCTGGGAGGATGAAGCCGTAAAGGTCCGCGCACCGGCAGCCTCGGAGGCAACGGCTGCTGAAAGAACGGAGTGTTCACTTTCCATCGGAAGAAACTCGCCGGTCCATTCGCCGGTTTCCTTCCACTTTGCAAGCGTTTCTATTATTTCCGTCTGGGGGGTTATCGGAAAGTTAGGAACGACCATGACTCTCGAGAGTCTTGCCCCCCATGCAGCCGCCGCGTTTCCATCGATGAGGTCCTTCATTCCTGCTCCCTCTCTGATTTTATAGCTTTAACCGGACAGACCCTTACGCACACGAGACAGCCTTTGCATATCCAGTAGTCGATTTCCGGATGGTTTTTCCATATTACAGCCGAATCCGGGCAGAAGATAAAACACTGCCTGCAGCGTATGCATTTTTCCAAATCTATGACTGGTTTAAAAATTCTCCAGTTACCGGTTTTTCTTCTCACGGCGTTTCCGGGCTCTCTTATATGCGGTATCCCCCTCACACCGTGATAGGGAATCTCCGATTCAGCTACAAGCCCGGTAACACCTTTCAGCGGCCTCGATGTTTTTTTCGACATTTCCTATCTCACCCATTTCGATCCTTATAGCTTTTTCGAGCTTCTCGAACTCGATGTCCAACAGTTTTGCAAGTGCACCTGCCATGGCCGTATTGACTATAGGCTTTCCGAGAACGTCAAGTGCTATCTGTGTTGCGTTTACCTTAACGACCTTTTTACCCGGAAACCATTCATCGGCGTTTTTCGTGGTGTTGATGAGCACGAAACCGTCCGTGAGACCAGAAGAAACGGCCCCGGGGTTGAGCGTGTCGTCCAGCACAACGATGCAGTCCGGATTGAATATGTAGCCCCTTTCAAGGATTTCATTTCTGTCGGCCCTTACGAAGCTCATCACCGGGGCACCCCTTCGTTCGGCACCGTACATCGCAAAATCCTGGACGTTATAACCTTTGAGAAAGAACGTTCTTCCGATTATTCTTGCAAGGGTTTTTACTCCCTGCCCGCCCCTTCCGTGAAATCTTATTTTCACAAATTAAGTTTTATACCGTCGCACTATTAAAGTTTACGGCAAGACGCTTTCTAAGGGTAGAACCAATCAGCAAAGAACGTTTTAGTCTTTTCTAACATCAGCCGTACTTTTGAATTAATCAAACGTGGAAAACTAGTCACGCAAACTTTCACCTTCTCTTACACATTTTCTCGATAACTCATAGCCCTTTCTTTCTAATTTTTCCCAAAAAATAATCGAGTAAATTGCGGAGATTTCGTTTAACTTCTTCCGTAGTGTACTTAGTGTCCTTCATAGCTTAATTATTAAACTTCAGAGAGTATAAAAGTTCCTATAATGTGCGGGATTTTCGGTATAGTGAGGTTCCGCGGGGAAGTGCCCAGGGAGAAAATCGCGGAAATGTGGAAAAGAATAGAACACCGCGGAAGGGACCTTTTCAAGGTCTGGGTCGATGGCGAGGAGATTTCGGCCAAAACTGTTGAAAAATGCATGGAACGGGTTCCCGAAAGTTTCAGAGTTCTCATAGCGCAGAACACGTTGAGTATAACGGGGAAACCATGTTTCCCGAAAGAAAAGAACGGAAAGGTTATTGCAAGCAACGGTGAGATTTTCAACTACCGGGACGGCCAGTACGATTTGAACGCGTTCTTCTCGCTGCCGCTTGAAAAAATCCGCGGAATATACGCTTCTGCCGAGCTGGACACGGAAAAAAATATTCTCAGGCTATTCCGGGATCCGATAGGTGTCAACCCGCTGTGCTATCTCTTTAACGAACACTTCTTTGCCTTTTCCTCCGAGTTAAAATCGTTGAGGCCTGCGGGAAAACCGGTTCATCTCCATCCGAGAAAAATGCTTCGTCTCGATCTCGAACGGAAGAAAATCGAATTCGAGAAGCACCCGCTTGGGTTACATCGTCCCGAAAAATTCGTGAAAGCATACAGGAATCTGGAGACTCTGATAAATTCCGCGATTGAGATGCAGACAAGGGGGCTGAAAAGATTCGGTATAATGCTCTCCGGCGGAGTCGACAGCACATTACTTGCAAGGATATGTCAGGAACACGAAAGAAAGTTCGTATGCTTTTCGTGCGGAACAGAAGAGAGCGAAGATATTAGAGCTGCGAGAAAAATCGGAGAAGAATTCGGCTTCAAGGTTAAAGAAATAATTCTCGATGAAGATATGGTGCTGGAAAACCTGGGTAGAATCGTTCACGCGATCGAAACTAAAGATTTCGTTCAGGTATCGATAGCGATCCCCGGTTTCTTTGTTTCGCAGGCTTCCTTCGAATACGGAAATAAGGTTGTCTTCTCCGGGCTCGGGTGTGAAGAGCTCTTCGCCGGTTATTATAAATACAGAAAACATCCCGAGAGAATTCACGAAACGTGCATGTTCGGTCTCGAAAATATCTGGATTAATGACCTTTACCGGGAAAACTGTATCTCGATGATCAATACACAGGAGCTCAGGGTCCCTTATCTGGATTTAGACGTCGTTAATTACAGCCTGAAAATCCACCCTTCCATGAAGGTCAAAGACGGCATAGAAAAATTCGTGCTGAGAAAAATCGCTGAAAAGTACATCGGCGAATACGCATGGAGAAAGAAAAAAGCTTCCCAGTACGGTTCCGGTGTGGTGAAAATCGTCGAAAGGCTCGCCAGGAGATACGGATACAAAAAGAAATCCGATATCGTCAAACTCGTCCGTGATTTTTAACTATTTCGTTCGCTATGGTTTTACTCGGAATGAAAATTTTCGTGTTTTCCGAGGAAATCACGGTGTACCTCACGGTTATTTTCTCAACCTTTCCTTTCACGCCCTTGACTTCGATCTCGTCACCTACCTTAAAAGGCCTGTCGAGTAAAATGAGAATCCCCGAGACGAAGTTTTCAATGGTGTTCTTGGTTGCAAACGATACCGCTATGGAAAAGGCACCGAGGCTGAGAAGTACACTTCCGAGGTCAACATCCCATACTTTGAGAGCAACAAAGACTGCAAGAAGATAAATCACGTAAGCCTGGGCCGAGGAAAGTCTTTTTCTTAACTCTTTCGGAAGCGGCCTCAAAACCTTTGAAACTATTCTTCCGCAGAGCCTTGAAATTATGAATGCGAATAAAAATACAGCCGCGGTGTACACGATCTTCGTGACTTCCATAATAAGTTTTTGGGAAAAATATATAAATCCGTTTTTCGTAATTAGATTCGGTGGAAGTGATGCCGTCCCAATTCGAGAGCTCAGGAAGAAGATAGACGAAATAGATTCTCAGATAGTTCTACTTCTGTCGAAAAGATTCGAGCTCGGGAAGCGAATCGGAAGGATAAAAAGGTCTGCTGGACTTCCGATCCAGGATCGTTCAAGGGAAGCCGAGGTCATCAACAGAGTCAGAACCCTTTCCACTCGCTCCGGTGCCGAGCCGGATGCAATTGAAGATATTTACAGGGTGATAATAAAATGGACGAAAAAATTAGAGTAGGTGTTCTCGGACCAGAGGCGAGCTTTTCAGAGATTGCAGCGAGAAAACTCTTTCCGCGCGCCGAAATGATATATTTTGAAACCATCTCCGAGTGCATCGAAGCGGTACCCGAAAGGGTTGAATATGCTGTGGTTCCGATAGAAAATTCACTTCACGGCACGGTTTTCGAAACCCTCGACGCTATCACAGAGTCCGGGTTGAAAATATGCGCGGAGAAGGTGATACCTGTAATCCACTGTCTCGTTGGGTTCGGAAAACTTGAGGGAATAGAAAAAATCATTTCCCATCCGCAGGCCCTGGCGCAATGCAGAAAATGGATAAGGAAAAATCTTCCCGGCGCGAAACTCGAAAAGGTGTCGTCAACATCTCTGGCTGCAAAACTCGTGGCCGAGCTGTCCTCTCCATCCGTTGCCGCGATATCGTCCCGGGAAGCAGCGAGGGTTTTCGGTCTTAAAGTAATCGTCGAAAACATACAGGACTCGGAAAACAACGCAACTAGGTTCGTTTGCGTCTCCACGAAAGATTCACCGAGAACGGGAAGGGATAAAACCTCCATAGTGTTTGCATGCAGGGAAAACAGGCCGGGTGTTCTCTGGGAGGCCCTCGGTGAATTCGCGAAAAGGGGTGTAAACCTGACGAAAATAGAATCAAGACCGAGTAAAAAAATGCTCGGCGAATATATTTTTTACCTTGATTTCGAAGGCCACAGAGAAGATGAAAAAATAAAGGAATGCATTTCCTCGCTGGAAAAGATCACGGCCTTTCTCCGTATACTTGGAAGCTATCCGAGGGATTTTTAAGTAGGTGATGATAAAGTATGTATATGTATCGTCTTACACCGGAAGGAGAGAAATACCTGAAAAACGGCTTTCCGGAAAAAAACCTGCTGAGAGAAATCCATGAAGGGATTCATATTTTCGGTGAAAGAAAGAAAATCTCGGAGCTGACCACGGATAATCTGGCCGTGGCGCTGAACTGGGCAAAGAAAAACGGATGGATAAGAATAAAGGATGGTGTCGTCGAGCTTACCCGCGACGGGAAGAGGGCGCTGAAGGAAAAGACGGACGTCGAAATAGCGCTCGAGTCCGTGAAAAAAACCGGATCGGCCGATCCGGAATCGGTGAAGATACTTATCAAAAGAAAGCTAATCGAGCCAGCCAGGAAAGTAGAGGTATCCAGTGAAATAAAACAGCTCACACCCGAAATACTTCTTTCCGGTGCATGGAAAAAGGGAAAATTCGTTCCTTACGACGTCGAGGCCCCGGCACCGGCTGTTTACCCCGGAAAATACCAGCCCTACAGAAGATTCATAGACTTTTTCCGCACAAGACTTACCGAGATGGGTTTCGTCGAGGTGAGAGGGGAGTACGTTGAGCTCGAGTTCTGGAATTTCGACGTTCTCTTTCAGGCTCAGGAACATCCGGCAAGAGAGGTTCACGACACGTTTTACATAAAATATCCCGAGCGTGGTAGAATACAGGATGAAAAACTGGTTGAACGGGTGAAAAGGGTTCACGAAGACGGATGGATAACCGGCAGTACCGG
>JAADFI010000042.1 GCA_013152905.1 Microcaldota archaeon | reverse complement strand
CCTCGGATCCACCCTCCGCTTATATATTATCATATTCCCACACCCCAGAAATACAGAGCCGCGGGGACTATGAGACACGCCATGGCATGGCTTCTGTTCACCCCAGAGAGCACAGGAATCAGGCCGATGAGAGAGGAAACCACGAGAACACCGAGGCCCTGGAGCCCTGTAAAGAAGATCACAAGGAACGTTACGAACCCCAACACTAGGAGGGAAAGAGTTTTGTAATTCACAGAAAAAACAAGCGTGGTGAATCTTTTTGCAACGTAAAGGGTTATAATCGCGGCGACCGAGGCGGAAATAATCGCAGCGGAAATTAAAACCGCGAGCTCCCCGAGACCAGGAGAAATGAGACCCGAAATCGCCGAAGCTATACCGGACCTGGGGTTACCTATGAGGTATATCGCAATCACCGAGAAAATTATATCCGCCGTGTTTACACCCCCTATGGCTATGAGAAAATCCCTTGTATTTTTTGAACCGAAAAACTGCTGAGCTATAACAGTTGCCTGTGTTACACCCACGCCAGGAAGAATTCCCGCGCTCACCCCTGAAAGAAGACCGACAAACGAAGATTTTACCGCTCGTCCCGCAGAGATTTTTTCGAACTCTAAACCGGAGTGAACAGGTTTTTTACCGGGTTTCATGATAGAATACACCAGAACAGGAACACCGAAAAGGCCCGTGAGCATCGGGAAAAGCATGGTGCTACCGAGGTTGTTCAGCACGATAATTCCGAGGGACGCGGAAAGCAGCACGACAGCAAAAGACCAGAAATACGAACGGTCTCGCAATATCATGTAAAAAATTATTCCGAACAACACGACATGCAGCACGGGTCTCACAAAACCATAGAGGTGTGGAATGCCAAAGAAGAACAGCGGAAGAAAAACAAGACCGAGAGAGAGCGTCACCAAACCACCGATTACCGTGAGTCTGACAGCCTCATAACCGCGACCCTCGAAAAGAAGTCTGTGACCCGGAAGAACCGACAGCGCCTCCTCTGGATCCGGCGCACCGAGAAAGATTGATGGCACAAAAGAAACGAACGTGTTTGCCACGCCCGCCGAGATGAGTATCACCGCAGCCGAAAGAGGATCGAAGTAAAGCGAGAAGGCGAGTATGAACGGTATTGTGGTGTTTGGATGTAACCCGGGGAGCAGCCCGCAAACCGTTCCGAGCAAAACACCGGCGATCACGAATTCTATCACATTATTTTATTTTGCAAAGATTTATAAAAATCCCTTCAAAGATTAAGTTCATGTTCAGCGAAAAACAGCTCCAGAGTCTGATGAAAAAAATGGGGATAAAAACCGAGGAGATACAAGCCGAGGAGGTCGTGATAAAAACAGCATCAGGAGAAATAGTGATCGAGGACCCGAACGTGACGAAGGTAAAAATGGGCAACAAAGTTACCTTCCAAATCACGGGAGAGGTGAAGGAAAGGAAGTTCACAGAGGAGGATGTGAAACTCGTATGCGAAAAAACAGGTGTGGATGAGGAAACGGCGAGAAGGGTTCTCGAAGAAACAGGCGATCTCGCAGCAGCGATCATGAAGATAGAAGCCGGTCCATAAGGTCGGATAACCTGAACGTTGCAAGACAGCACGTTTTATCCGCTGCACCGTAATACAGATAAGCCTTGCCTCCGTTGACAACCAGACCGACAGGAAAAACAACGTTCGGTATATCACCTATTTTTTCGTACTCCTCTTCCGGCTCGAGAATCGGCTCTTTTGTTCTTGCTATAACCCTCATCGGATTTTCAAGATCGAGAAGCGCGGCACCTACCCTGTAGACTTTGTTTCGGTCAACAGCATGATATATAAGCAGCCAACCCTCGTCGGTCTTTACCGGAGGCGGGCCCGAGCCTATTTTCATGAATTCCCATTCCATCTCGTTTCGCATGAGCGTGAATTTCGGCAGATTCTTCATGTATTCACTCCACGGAACAACGGGTCTGTTGTTTTTGAGATCATCTATGCTGTCGAAAAACATTATTTGAATGTGCGGCTGTATTCTGTGGAGTACCACAACCTTTCCGTCAACGAGCTCGGGAAAAATCACGGCGTTTTTATCGCTCACATTCGGGCCTATCACACCATGCTTTTCCACGTTTTCAAAATCACGCGTGCTTGCCAGACCCACGCGGCCACCCTTCCCGGAAAAGGCTGGCGCGGAAAGTGCGGTATAGGTTATGAAATATTCCCCTTCCAGCAGCGTTATTCTCGGATCCTCGCATCCGTAAATGTCAAAATCGTTTTCTGGCAGAAGAAGCGGTTTTTTCATTTTGAAATCCTTTCCGTCGTCGCTCACGGCCATCCAAACTTCTGAAATATAATTATCGTATCCACCATCCGGCCTTTTCTCGTAGCCTTTTTTTATAACCCTTGGTATGAGAACGAACTTTCCCTTGAAGGTGGTTGCACCGCAATTAAAAATAGCCCCTATCTCTCCGTGCGGTTCCAAAACCGGTCCGTGGCGGGTTATTTTCATAAAATTTTATGAAACCATCGAAAATTTAAATCTTTTCCCCTACGAGTACTTCCACCATCTTTCCGAAAGCCGGCCGGGTGATCAGAACGGAGGCAGCTATACCTATTATGGTGGTTATCGCGAAGCCAGCCAGCGGGGTTCCGACACCCATGAACATGAGAGGTATCATTGCCGCGCCCGTGACACCGGCCGATGTGAATATTATGAAAAATGCTCTCTTTATTTTTTCCTTCAGCGAGAGTATCCTTCTTGTTCCGAGGAGTTCATCTATTATCATTATCTGGGCGTCTATTCCGGTTCCGAGTACTATCAGAATTCCTGCTATTGCCGGGAGATCTATTGTCCAGTTTATAAGCGATGCGATTCCCAGAATTATAATAACTTCGGAGAAACTCGTCAACAGCATTGGAACGGAGATTTTCGGGTTCCTGTATCTGAGAAAGACTACCAGAGAGACAACGATAATCGCAAGCAGACCTGCTGTAACCATGGAGGAAAGGAATTTTCTACCGAGGGACGGTGAAATTTCATCCACGCTTTCGAGTCTGAGTTTGACCGGTAGCTTTCCCGACTTGAGAATACTCTGAAGCATGTTCTTTTCGAAAAGCGCATCCTCTTTTGTTGTCCTGAAACCGGTAACGAACGGTTGCGTCTCCGCCTTTCCTTTGAGATCTTTATCGATGGAAAGAGATGTTATCAGTTTTTTATCGAGATAGAGAAGAAGCGTTCCTCCTTTAAGCACGTAATCCCGTCTCGAGACATCGAATACCACGGGCATGTCCGATGTGAGTTCCGCAAACCTTTCGGCCGCCTCCACGGAAATGAAAACCTGGAAGCCGAATTCGTATCCGCCACTTGCCTCTCTTATATAAGCCCTGCACACACCCGGTTGATCGTACATGCATACCGACTTCACATCCTCGCTCTCGAAAACAACCGCCTCCAGCACAGCGGAAGAATTGGTAATATTCGTTACCACGAATTTGATACCACCGAGGGTTAGCGTTTGGTTTACCTCGATGTCCTTGGGAACCGAATAGTTCTTTCCGCCGAACTTTATTGTACCTCCTGGTTTCGTCTTAAAAGGTATTCTTGCCTCGAATCCGCCCTGTTTCGAGAGAAGGTTCTCTATCTCCTCCCTGGTTCCACCGGCCATTTCTATGATTATGTATTTTTCATTCCCGGACGAAGCCTCCCGGAAATTCGCCTCCCTGAGACCGTAGATGTTTATTCTTGTTCTCAGCGTGTTTATGGTTTCCTCGATATCCCGATCTGAGGCGTTTCCCTCAACTTTCAGAAGAACCCTCGTTCCTCCAACGATATCCATACCGAGCTTTATCTTACTTTTCGGAACCTCGGAAACAGTTATCCCGAGATTTCCGGAAACGGTCGATATTTTCACACCATCTTTTGTAAATATCCTGAGCGTTCCTGTGTAATCGCTGAAAACGTAAAAGTCCTCGGGGTTTTCTATTTTCTTATCGTTCACCCCTACTATTATATCCCCGACATCGATTTTTCCGTAAAACGGGGAATTCGGCGAAACATCTTTTACCACAACCCCGGTTGCAAACGGATTGGGTGATATGAAAAATACAGATAGAGTTAAGACTGCTAAAAGGAGCACAACCTGCCAGGATGTAATTATCTTTTTGATTGCACGTACCATTTCAGCATCACCGCGTTCATCAGCCAGGTATTTACGAGATCGAAGAGAAGACCTATGAGAAGCACAGTAGCTATGAGGCTTATAACCGTTCCAACTGGAATGAGAACGAGGAGCACAGAAAGGGTTGTCGCTGTCATCATTAAACCGGTTTTCATGGCGCCTTTTATTTTTTCATCGATTTTCCCTTCAGATCTAAGAACTCTCGTGGTGAGAAGAATATCCGTGTCGACCGAATATCCTATCAGGAGCAGCAACGCTGCAAAGACCGGGAGGGACAGTTTTATTCCCAGAAACTGTGTGGCAACAAAGGTTTCTATTATATCGAAGGCCGCTGCAAGAATCACGTAGAGACTTGGAAGCGGGTTTCTGAAAACAACAAAAACGAGAAGGGCCATAAAGAGAAACGCTATACAGAGAGCAAAAACGGACTGGGAGAGAAAGTTTTCGCCAAGCGACGGACCGACCGTTCTTACCTGGTATTTGGTAAAACCCATTTCCTTGAGCTTTGAAATTATTTCTGACGGATCTTTTTCAAAAGGTATTTCTATGATGGTTTTTTTCCCGGGCCCTATCTTTCTGATAACCGCGCCTTCAAAGTTCTCCGGCACATCTCCTTCAACCGTTATCTGAGTCCCGCCTCTGAAATCGATGTCCTTTGAAATACCTGCCGAGAGAATATAACCGAGTCCCAGAATGGATAGAAAGAAGATGAGAATCGGTATGCCTAAAAGGGTCTTGTAGTTCATAAATCTTTCAAAGGGCCGGTTATATATATTTTTTATCCTGCAACGAATTTCACGGTACCGTCAACCGAAGCTCTGGACGTGACGCCGGAGAACGAGAAATCTTTAGAAACGTATATCGAGCCATAGAAACCTGAGAGTTCAACAATCTCGTTCAACACATCTGTCTTTAGCCTGTTCCACAATGTAATATTACCCTGGCCTTTGAGCTCAACTTTCTTCATTCTTGCGCCGGAAAATCCGATATCGTTATAAAATCCGGTGCCGGTTATCTCGAGTTCCGAAAGCTCCGGAAGCACGGAAATACCGTTAACCTCCATTTGCTTCGCCTTTCCGTTGATTTCTACTGTTCTGTTCTGCGATGAAATTTTCACCGTGCCCCTGAAGTCGTATATGCTTATGTTTGACTGCACAGAAAACGTGAATTTCTCGCCGCTTACCACAAAGACAGCGCCCGGTTCAATCGAAATCCGCAGACCGTCGGACGGACCGGAAAATACGAAGTACGAAAGAGACATATCGATATTTACCGGAATGGTAAGATTTTCGGTCGGGACCGAAAAAATCCCGCCGAATCTCTCACGGAGAACAGACCGGAAGTTATCCACAACGTTGCCGCCGCTCACAACACCGGCAACGACCACAAGAGCTACCAGACCGGCGGCGACGGGAAGTTTCCAGTTCATATTTATATTAAGTTTTTTTAAAGCTTTAAATATTAAGGAGAGGAATTAGGGATTATGATATCGCAGTTCGGTTCGGGCGACTGGCTTTCAACTCTAATATGGTTCATAATATTTCTCATATTCATAATCTTCGGTCCACGACTGATGGTTTCCCAGACCGTCTGGCGCCTTGAAAGGGACCTTGCAGACCTTGAAGCTATGGCCGAGAAAAGCAGAAGAATAATTTTCAGGTCGCTGAGGGCGGGAAAAGAAACAAGGAGAAAAATTCTATCATTCATGGATTTTTTCGTTGTTCCGCCCGTCGATCTGGATCCGTACGGTGTGGTGAAAAAACTTTCCCATCTTCTCAGACACTCGGATGAAAGATTCAAGACCTTTGTCTCCGAGATCACGCCCGGCATGGATGATACCGGAAGAAAAAACCTGAAGAACGCGATCGCGTCGGCGATAACCGTGCACCAGCTTACGAAAATCGTCAGACACTTTCTCGAAATGGTGAAAAAGTACAAAATATTCCAGCTTGCGTTCCTCCTTCAGATGCAGCTTCCGATAATAAAGAGGATCGCATCTTCTTCCGTGACCGCAACGGATGCGTTTTTAAAAGGCATACCCATAGGCGATTCGATAGGACCATTAGTTGTGGCGGGATTCATGAAAAACCCGAAAACCGATAGAGAAACCGAGATGGCGTATTCGGTTGAAAAAATCGGTAACAGAAAAGTTGTTTTCGCGAAGGCGGATGGACCTGGAGCCGGTGTCGGGTATCCCGGAAAGTTCGTTGAGAAGTTCGTTTCCAAACACAGGGTTTCGAGAATAATAACTGTCGATGCAGCCGGGAAGCTTGAAGGTGAAAAAACTGGCTCCATCGCCGAGGGCGTTGGTGTCGCAATGGGCGGCCCGGGCGTGGACAGATACGAAATAGAGGAAATCGCAACGAAAAAGAACATACCGCTGGATGCGGTGGTGATAAAACAGAACCCGCAGGAAGATGTGCTGGTCCCCATGAGAAAAGAGATATACCGCTCGCTCCACGAGGCAAGAAAGCTCGTTCTCGATGCGATCGAAAGGGCACCGAAGAATTCAACTGTCTTGGTTATCGGCGTGGGGAACACTTCGGGTGTGGGGAACGACGAGAAATCTGCTGCCCGTGCTGAAAGCGTTATAAGAAAAAATTTCAGGAAGAAACCCGTGAAAAAGAGGAAATGGTTTTAATCCAGTTTTTCGAGAAACCGGTCGATGAGATAAGCTCCAAACATTCCGCCAACCATTCCTAAAAACATAGCCACGCCATGTAATTTTGGATCGAGGCTTGCACCTAACTTGTACGCTATTGTGGCGCCACCGAGGCCGCCAAGGTAAACCGTGAGTTTATCGGTCATGGAAAAATTTTAAGAGGAAAACCTTATTAACCTTTTCGATCGAGGTCGCAAAAATCGTGAATATCAAGACGATAAAAAAGTGGGGCTTCAGATAGTGTAGACGTATAGCTGCCCGACCATTAAAATCCAATGAACGAACCCACACCAGCTAGTGTAGTTAGGTTCTCCGTTCCCAGCCAAGTACTTAAGTGCTGTCTGATATGCTATTCCTATTCCTGTACCCGAGGTTATCGCTCCTGCGGTTCCTACCACGTATGGAACTTTTTCCATCATAGTTATTTTATTACTACTAAGTAGTATATAAATTCAACGGCCTACATTTAAAAATCGTCTAACCATAAAATTTTTCATGATCGATGTCCACTGTCACCTGGAGCAGCCGGAGTTCTCTGAAGACAGAGACGAAGTGATAAAACGATGCAGAAACGAACTGAAAGCAGTTGTGACGTGCTGCGCGCACCCATCGGATTTTGAAATCACGATCGAGATGGTAAGGAAGTATAAAGGTTTTGTTTTCGCCTCGGTCGGAATCCATCCGGAATACGTGAAGGATATTTCCGGAAAGGAAAAGGACGAATTCGTAGAAAGAATAAAGAAAAACAGGAAGTATATCGTCGCCATCGGTGAAGTTGGTCTTGATTTTTACTGGGTGAAGGAAGCGGTGTGGAGGGAGAAACAGAAGGAACTTTTCGTTGAAATGATAGAACTTTCCAAAGAACTCGGAAAACCGCTAGTTGTGCATGCAAGGGACGCCTTCGATGAATGTTTAAGAATTCTGGAGAAACATGGTGTGGAAAACGTCCTGATGCATCTTTTCGGCGCAAGACATCTTGTGAAAAGAATAGTGGAGAACGGATATATGATTTCCGTGGGGCCGATAGTGCTGAGGAGCAAGAACCACAAAAAAATAGTCAGGGACGTGCCGCTCGAACTCATCACACTGGAAACGGACTCGCCATGGTTCGGTTTCGGAAAGAGGAATGAACCTGTTTCGATAAAGAATGTGGCAGAAAGAGTTGCCGAGATCAAAAAGCTTGACTTCGACGCCGTCTGGAACCAGTGCGGGAAAAACGCAGCGGGGTTTTTTGGTTTAAAATTTTAATTCCCGGCCAACATCAGAAGAATAAAAATAATAAAAACGGGAAAGATAAAAATAAAAAATATAATCAGAAGTAAGATGAGGAAGATGCGGGCCAGAATTTTCTTTCTGTAAAGAAAACTCATTATCACTGCGCCGATTACGCCTGTCAAAAAGTACACAAAAAATATACAAAGTATATTCGTGATTTTTATATTCTCATTGAACCGTCGTGCCACAGCAACAGGAACGAGACCGAGTAAAATAAATAACAGATACGAAATAACATCTTTATGGGTAGAAGCGAACATCAGTATCCATAAAACCGTGTCATCGATCTTTCTTTTAATATCAGCCTGAACGATTTTACCGCTGAGGTCGGTTGTGGTATTCGTGATTTTGTACCATCTGTATCCATCCAGTATTATCACTTTCGACGGTTCCGGAGAAATCGATTCCGCATCCATGTCCAGCGGTAACTTCACATAGTATCTTTCGTCTTTTATCGAAGAATTATATGAGTTCACAATCGAAATCGGGTAAAAGAATTCGGTTGTATTTTCAAAGGATATCGTGATCGCCGTACCCTTAAGGCTTCTGAGCTCGCGGAGTGCGTTTATATAACGTTTTAGCTTTTCCTCCAGCTCCTCCTTAGTAAAAGGACAGTTCTTTGATATCTCCTCGTCAGAAATTTTAAGCGCGTTTTCCTCCAGGGAACCGCCGTAAGCACGCGCCAGAGATGCCTTGTCCGGTATACATGCCATAAGATCCTTTCCCACGGATCCGTAATTTACACTTGGTACCTCCAGCCTGAGAACGGCAACGTAATAGTCCCTGTATTTTTCAACGAGTTTTTTAACTTTTCCGCTAACCGTGATGTTGAGCGATTTTACAAGCTCGTCAAGTGTCACTCCGCCTGAGAGGTTGTATATCTCCAGGCTCCCTCCCTCGAACTTAAATCGCGCGACAGGACTAACAGCAATACCGACTAACTCGGCAGGAGGACCTTGCATCAGGAAAGGAAGATACCCGGTAACAAAGAGATTAACTGTAGTGGGAAGCAAGCTTCTGTACTCCAACATCTCCTTCTCTTTTTTCTCTACCTCCTCGAGACCCGACTCGGACAGAAATTTGTCTCTCGATATCGTTTTACCGGTCACGTTCGAGGGTATATCTTTAATCGGAAAAACTATAGGCATGACGCTTTTATTGGTTTTGGATATGAGTCTGAAAAAGAGGGTGATGTTGTATCCGTTTGAGTTTCCCTCAACTATGAGATACGAGTAAGGTTCTTCCAAAGATTCGAAGAGACGTTCGCTCACCAGCGCGAAGCCGCAGCCGCATGCATAGGAAGGCCTTAAAAGAAAAAGTAAAATGAGTGCAGCTACAAGAATAAACCTCATAAACTAAATTTTGTTACCTCATTATTAAATTTAACGGGGGAAGGTTTTTAACTTATGGTAGAAAGGTTTTCCAGAAAGAAAAATATTTAAGTTTTTTTCTGCATGTCAAAAAATATGTCCTATGATTTGGAAGTTAAGTATACAACAATAAATATAGATGGGAAAGAATGTGTAGATAGGATACTTGGTATCCGTATTTGGGGAAAACGAGAAAAAGTTTCTTCAAAGATATATAAGAGTTCCGTGGATGTGGGGGTGGGTTAACCCAGGGGCCGGTTTCCTCGATGTAAGCAATTATTCCGGCTCTGAAGACAAATACACTCTTCTGAAATATTATCGTTCTGTAGAAGGTGAACAAAGATTTGAGCTGCTTTCTCACGGTAACCAGCAAAAGGTTTGTGAAGATTTTATACGCTCCTGGGATTTTCCGCCGGTGAATATAGAAAGTGTCAGGGATACTGTCCGCTCCACTGTCAAGAAATACAAGCAACACAACATGATATCTCTTTCCCCCTGTATTTTTAAACACTTATGTGGACGTATCTAGGTTCGAGATGGAAAAATTTCTTGCTTTCACATTTCTTTTAGACGAAGTTTAAACTGCTCAATCTCTTCGTCTCCTGGAAAATACAATGACGGGGTGTGGTTTAAGAAATATTAAAGTCTCGTTATGTTAGGATTTCGGGCTTCATCCTGAAGTTTTTTGTAATCTTCTTCTAAAAGATATCTTCCTTGAAGATAAATTTCGAAATTACGTTTTCTCCACCACAACTCGTTATATCCAGTCGTAATTTTTTTAACTTTCTGTCCATCAATTATTCTTAACATCTCGTTTTTTATAATATCTATATCTTCTTCTTCCGACACTTTAGCCTCTATCTCAATAAAGGTCCCCAGCTCTTTAACATCATCAACAACAATTGAAAACTTTCCATCAGTGAAAATTTTTCTTTCTTTATCTATTATTATGGAATCTATCAAATTATTTTTATTCTTCAATTCGTCAAGTGATGGTGTAGAAATTTGTTTTAAATTTAAGAATTCGAAAACATCGTTGAGCTTATCAACATCTTTTTCGGATAAAGGTAAATCAAATGAATATTCCAAGCACACGTCATGTTCACTTATTTTATTCTGATCGATTACGTCCGATGGGTTGAACTTGATCTGAAGTTTACTCCCATCTCTTATTCTCATAAAAATTCCTCTTTTATAAAGCTCTGCATCTTCCGTGTCGAGATAAATATCTTTTGTTCTCACTTTCTTCAAAAACTTCAAGTTTTTTAATAGCTTTTCAAGCCAGTTCTTATCCAAAACCTGAAACTTCAGTTCAAGTTCCTTTACCTTTTTCATATGTAAAAACAGGGTATTAAAAATTTAAATAAGTTTTCTTAGACCCATATTATGAAATATATTAGACTTGGAAGGACGGGCCTAAAAGCTAGTAGATTAGGTGCTGGTTGCTGGGGTATTGGTGGGCCGTTCTTGAACTTAGGGTTGGCTGGCGGCTGGGATGGCGTAAAAGAAAAAGAGGCAAAAGATGCGTGGATGTAAATATATTTGATACAAAAGATGATATTAGTTACCTCGGAAGGTTTCCGGAGTAAAAGATTTCTAGCGCCTCTCTTGGCGGAAGGGTATCCAGCTTTACTATCTGATGGCCCGATAAACCTTTCACGAACCTCATAACCCTTTTCTTTTCCATGTACGCGCCTTCCGGTATCATGCGTTTAAACCATCCTGGTCCGAGAAGATAGATCCTTCCACATTTATACAGAGTCTCGATAACATTCCTTTGTCTCGGGTTCTCACACACCTCGGTAAGGATTTTTAGATCTCTTTCCGCGCCTTCCGCAGCTTCGCATACAACTACCTCACAGCCTTCAAGTTCCTGTAGCTTTTTGATCCCGGAGTCTGTGATTCCGTCGTTATCCACAAAACCTTTTTTCATCAGCTCCTCCTGCACAGATTCAACGTAGCAGTTTATTATTTTCTCCTTAGTTTCCGTCGTCGCACCCCTGAGTAAATTTTCCATCGCGTCTTCGACTGTTTTATACGGGTCCCGTTCAAGAAAATAAGCTTTCAGGATTTCTTTCATAATTTTTCGGGAAGAAAAAAATTTTAAGCTTTATCCTTCCATCTTAGTATCGCTCCTATACCTCCGAGACTGTGAAACTGCTCACCTTCTCTGGTATCCTTTGAAATTATTTCCATGTGCGTTCCGTAATTCTTCGCGATCTCCTCGAGAAAATCTATGATATCGATTTCTCCGGCAGGTGAAACCTCGGAACCGCAGGACGGACAGACAGCAGAGTCCTTCACTATTTTCTTACCCTGATAACCGCATTGACAAATTATTTCAACACATTTCCATGGAAGATCCTCTGAGACGAGAAGAACCTCGACAGAACCGCTTTCGAGCGCCTGTAAAACGTTTTTTATACCGTACGTCACCTTTCCATCCTTTCTGAGTTCATCAAAAAATCTCTTGCACACCTCCCTTTCCCTTGACAGTTTCGTATCCTTTAACAGGTCTCCGGATCTTTCTATCAGTTCGTTCAACCCGGACTCGCTCGTGTCACCGACGTCCACGATGCCGATTATTTTTCTTTCGAGGGCACCCAGATGCCCGGATTTCAGGAAATCTTCTTTAATTATCCCCGGGCCACCGAGAATTATTCCTTTGATATCATCCGGGAAACACGATTTCGCAACCGAAGCTACCTCTTTAAACCAGTCGTT
>JAADFI010000041.1 GCA_013152905.1 Microcaldota archaeon | reverse complement strand
TATGAAAATCCAAAAAATAATGAACGTTTTGAAAGAGTATTATCGTCACAGGCAGGGGGCGGTTGGGTCCGAACATCCTTTCCGTGTTCTGATATCCTGCGTGCTTTCTCAGAGATCGAGAGAGGAAAACACGGAGATAGCCTCGAAAAATCTTTTCCGTAAAGCCGACACGCCTGAAAAAATTCTGAAACTTTCAGAAAAAATCCTGGAGGAACTCATAAAACCAGCCGGTTTTTACAGACAGAAAGCACGCAAGATAAAAGCGATCTGTAAGTACGTGGTAAAACACGGCATGCCCAGAACAAGAGAAGAGCTGATGAAACTACCCGGTGTGGGGCCGAAAACGGCGGACGTTGTTCTGTGTTACGGTTTCGGAATACCCTCGATAGCGGTCGATACGCACGTAAACAGGATATCGAAAAGACTCGGACTGGTTCCGGAAAATTCATCAAGAGAAGAGGTAAAAAATATTCTGGAACAGGTCTTTCCAAAAAACTTCTGGAAGTACGTGAATCTCGGTTTTGTTAATTTCGGTCGGGAGATATGCAGACCAATATCACCTAAATGCAGTATCTGCCCGCTGCAGACCGTGTGTGATTACAGATAGAATTTTTCTCGCATCCCAGACCTCGACTTTTTCCGGCTCTGCACCGAGCACAGAGGCATCCGGGACAATGAGAATTTTTTTCGCATTTCCGAACCTCGAGAGATTTTTCTCGATCCTTTTTACGGTTCCGGGGTCAATCCGGTTCTTCCACTTTACCTCGGCAACAACCCTGATCTTCCCGAATTCCGCGAGTGCTACGTCTATTTCCCAGTCCTTTCCTTCCAGCCTGAAAGGTCGCATACCGAACATACTCGAGAGAAGGTGTCTGAAAAAGCCTTCCACGTAATGCGGAGTTTTTTCATCCACGATTTTTCTCAAAAACCTACCCGGTACCGGTGTTTCGGTGTAGGAATACTTTTCCATCAACGTGAAATGCAGGTCGAGAAGAGGGGAGACGTGATAGTATCTGAATTTTTTTGATGCGAACACCGGTATTTTTTCAAGGATGTTCATTTCGGTGAGCGTGTTCAGATACTTCTGGAGCACACCCGGATTATCCTTTGAAATCAGGCCGCGGGAAAAAACGATCGATGAAATCTCGGTACTCGTATTTTTACCGTCAGCCACGCATTTCATCACCGCTTCATAGACCCTGGAAAGCCCCCTTTCCTCTTCCGTGAATATCTCGCCTATCAATGCACTCAAAAAGAACCTGTTCTCGGAAAGAAAATCTGCCACGAACCTTCTTATAGGCGGTTTGAAGAACGGCACAAGAAAAACCTCCCTCAGGTAAACGGATGTCTCTACGAGTTCGCTGCCGTGAAATTCGGATGAGAGTTCCCTCATGATTTCGGCCGGATCAACGAGACCTATCCTCACAGCTCTCACGAGGCCGAGGAGGGGTTCGGAAGTACCTAAAAGTTTTTTTCCTGCCCATAGCGCGGAGGTTATGAGAATCAGGCTTCCCCTGACACCGGTAGAGTGAAGAAGGTCCAGAAACTGGCGAGGCAGTCTGTGAAATTCATCAATAACGATGGTTCCTCTGCCCAGAATTTCCCTGAAAACTTCCCTGAATTCGCTGTAAGCGTAGAGCTTTCCGGTTTTTTTGTCAAGCACGGTCGAATCTCGGTTCACGAAGAAGAATCTGTCGTGCGGCACGAACCTCTCAACGAGAAACGTCTTCCCGGTTTTCCGCCTGCCGTAAACCATCACCCATGGAAGCGAGTTCAGTATTTTATCCCTTTCTATTCTCCTGGGAATTATTCTCATGAGAATAATTATTTTCCACGTGCTTATAAATTTATATTTCGGAAATCATAAACTTTAAAAGGATGATAGAAAAGTTTTTCAATCCGGAATCCGTGGCTGTGATAGGTGCGAGCAGAAGACCCGGAAAAGTCGGGCACGCGATCCTTGAAAGTCTGAAGAAAAGTTTTCCCGGAAAAATCTATCCCGTAAACCCTGAAGCGGTCGAAATTCTCGGACTGAAGGCGTACCCTTCGGTTCTGGATATCAAGGAAAAAATAGACCTTGCCGTGATCTGCGTACCGGCTGAAAAGGTTCTATCCGTACTCAAGGAGTGCAAAAAGAAAAAAATAAAGGCCGTAATAATAATTTCCTCGGGTTTTTCTGAGATCGGAAGAAAAAAGGAAGAGGAGAAGCTGAAAATACCGGGACTGAGAATCATAGGTCCGAACTGTGTGGGGGTTTTCGATGCTTACTCGGGTGTTGACACCCTTTTCATGCCGCATACCAGACTTCAGCGCCCCGGAAAAGGCGGCATCTCGTTCATTACCCAGTCCGGTGCTTTCGGATCGGCGATCCTTGACGTCGCCGCACATTACGGAACCGGTGTTTCGAAATTCGTTTCTATCGGAAACAGGGTGGATGTCAACGAGATAGAACTCATGAAGTTTCTCGACGGCGATCCAAATACGAGATGCATAGCCCTCTACCTGGAATCCGTATCCGACGGAAGGAAATTCATCGAAACCGTTAAAAAGCTAAAGAAGCCCGTGGTCTGTCTGAAAGCCGGGAAAAGCAAAACCGGTGTAAAAGCCGTGAGTTCGCATACCGGAAGCCTTGCCGGGTCTTACAGGATATACTCATCGGTTTTCAAACAGCTGAACATCGTCGAGGCGAAAACAACAGAAGAACTCATAGATTTTTCCAAAGCGCTTTCGATGCAGCCGAAAATGAAATCGAAGAGAATAGCAATTGTGACGGACGGCGGTGGTTTCGGGATAGTCGCTACGGACGAAGCGGAAAAACTCGGACTTGAACTTCCGGAATTTTCCGGGCGAACCGTAAAAAAACTCAGGGAATTTCTTCCTGAGTACGCAACACCCTCGAACCCGCTCGATCTTACAGGAGATTCGGACTCCGAAAGGTACAGACTCGCTCTGGAGGCCGTGTTTTCAGATCCCAATATAGACGGTGTGGTGGTTATCGCGCTTCTGCAGATAGCAACTCTGGATGAGAGTATAGTGGACGTTCTGATTGAAGCAAAAGTCCACGGAAAACCCTTCGTGGTATGTGCCACGGGTGGTTCGTACACCCTTTCCGTGGCAAGGAGGCTCGAATCTTTCGGTATTCCGGTTTACCCCACACCCGAGAGGGCTGTAAGGGCAATAAACGTGCTGAGGTCGTAAAATGAAGGGGTTTGTAATAACCCTGGACGCTCTTTTAGCTGTTTTGGTAGTTTCCGCGGTTCTCACCGTCTATTTTTCAATCGAAGCCTCGTATCTTTCATCCAGAGAACAGTACACAAAAACATCTCTTTTCAAAGCTGCGGCATCGTTTTTGAAGGCCGGGGAGGAAGTCGGACTTTTCTTCAACTGTACCGCGGCGGTGGAAAGAGGCGAGTCCTGTAAAATAGAGCCTGATATACCGTACAAGGGGTTTGAACTCCTGGTTTTCGATGGCTCAAAATTCAGGAGTGTTTACAGAACAGGCGAAACAGAAGGATACGCCGTGAGAAGGTTTCTTTCGAACAGTTTTGTTTTTTCGGACGGAAGCGTAAGGGTGAATTCAACGTACTTTCCGGAAAACCTCACGGTCGAAGTAATCAATCCTGGCGGGGTTCAGAATGTGACTCTTATCATTCTGAATTCCACGGGATACGAAACTGGCTGGGATGTGAAACCCGAGTTCATCTACGGCTCTGATGCGGTTTTTGTGTTTAACATTTCCGTGCCCGATGCCCCCTGGGATTTGTACACGGTTAAAGCGGTAAACACCACGACAGGAACAGAAATCGGCAGGGCTACCTTTTCAGTCTCGAAACCCGGAATGGTGGTGATGTATGTCTAAAGCCTTTGTGATAACCTTAACCGCGCTCGTACTTCTTTCCGCAGTTGTGCTTTCGGCTATCGCGATTTCGCACAAAGCTTCGGAAGCCGGTAAAAAGAGTTTTCTGGAGCTGAATTATTTCAGGGTAAACTACATATATGAAGATCTCGAAACCGACCTTGAAGCGAATCTTACGAAACGATCCGTCGGACTTCTCAAAAAAGCCGTGAATGTGTATTCCGAGTTTTATCCGCAGGGATTTATAAGCATCGAAAACAATCTGGTAATAAACGATCCGATCACAGGAATGAGGAGAGGCAGATGAGAGCCCAGACCGCTCTGGAGTATCTGATCGTGATTTCCATAGGTCTCGCCATATTTACGGTCGTCTCGGCCCTTGCGTTCAGATACGTGAACGATTACCAGGCCGAGCTTTGGATGAAGAAAACCGAAATAGCGGCCGATGAAATAGTGTGGTCGGCGAAATCGCTTCTTTCCCAGTCCAGAGGCGCGAGCACAAGAATCAGGGTGGAGCTTCCTGTACTGGAGTACGACTCGTATATCCATGCCAGGGAACTCAAACTTTCGACGAGATACGGCAACGTTATCAGGTCGTGGAAGTACGGTAACTTCTCGGGTTCACTGCCTTCAGGCGGGGGTACGTTTTTCATGATACTTAAACATACCGGCGATATTCTCGTCTATCCCGAACTTCCCGTGGGATACATCAATATCACAACCTTTAACGACTGTGCAGCACAAACTCTGAATTACACTGCCGAAATACTGAATTCAACCCTTCAGCCCAAAACCGGGGAATTGAAAATGATTTTCAGAAAATTTGAAGGTACGGGCAACCATGTTAATTTTTCCGGCTCCTGGAGGTATTCCGGTTCGTTTCCTGTAACGGAGAACGGTCTGTACCTGTTAACCGGTGTTTCGGGAGAAACGTTTACAACCGTTGTTGTGAATTTCACCTGCTGAGCTACTCAACCTTTCCCGTGAGAATGCCGTAGTCTCTGTGCGAAAGACCGGAATCGAGATTCACGAAACTTATGGTTGTGTTGAGGTTAACGAGTGTTCCGGCCGAGGGAACGTTTGTGCATGAAACCTGCAGGCTTACCGTTTCGCCCGGTAGTGCTTTTCTGCCTACGGAGGACGAACACGAACCCGTTTCGAAATTCGCTTCCACGGATGTGATATTCACAGAACTTGTGGTTTTAACACCGAGCACGAGATTGAGTCCGGATTGCGTGATACTCCAGTCTTTTACCTCGAAGGCCGAGAATCCTCTGGCGTTTTTCTGGACCCAGGTTGAAGGGTTGAAAACACCGAGAGAATAAAGAGCAGCAGAGATGACGATGACGGCAACGATCATCCAGCCGTACGTCATCAGATATTCAACAGCAGCCTGACCCTTCATACAAAAATTAATGAAAATCCTTATTTAAAAATATTTCGGACGGTCGAAAGGAATCGTTATCGTTCTTCGCTCCGGTTGAGTATTTTCAGCGCTTCTTCTCTTGTAAGCCTCTGCCTGTGTTTCTGGTCGTTCCAGAGTTTTCTGTAAAAACGAAAATATTCATTGATTTCCAGTTCATCCCCGATAACGACTATATGTTTTTCCACAACTTCGATTTTCATGTACAGCGGCAAAGCCTCGAAAATGTGGACATCGTAGTTTTTTCCGTGAACATCGACTTTTCTTAAAATTTCTCTAATCAGTTTTTCGCGATTCTCCTTCGGCGCCACAATGCACACATCTACGTCACTTCTTGTATCAGCCCCACCTTCAGCGACGGAACCAAAAATTAACACCCCCATGACCCTGCCTTCGAGGAAGGAAAAATCCTTCTTTATGACAGATATAACATCATTCAAATCCGTTTTTCCAGCCATTTCTTCACCACCGATAAAAACTCCTCAACCACAGGAAGCAGTTCTTCTACTGAAGAATAAGCTATTTCATCAGATAAACCGTTGTATTCATGGACCATCCTGTTCCGTAAACCGTTCAGTTCCTTGAGAGAAGCGGCCGTCTCACCGGAAATTATATTTTCCTCCTTCAGAAGCTCTATGTTGGTGTAGTCGTCTTTCGGCACTATTCCTTCATCTTTCAACATCATGCTTACAAGGTCCATACAACCCTCTATTATTTCCTGAATAATCTTGTAACACGCGAGTTTTGTTCTTTCATCCGAGAAGAATTCAAATTTCCAGGAATTGAACTCAGAAATTCTTTTTTCTATGTGGGTGATTTTATCCAGATACCTGTTTCTGCGTGATTCATCCATAATTAAATTTACTGCTCTTTATTTATTACTCTTCGGACCATACCTGCGGTGTTTTCCTTTTACCGAATTTTTCAAAGTGCGTTATATCCTTAACGGAATTTCTGAACGGAGTTTCGGGAACCTCGGCGGGATGCCCGACCGTTATTATGGCGCAGGGCCTTATGTATTCGGGGCATTCGAGAATGAGGGACACTTTCTGCTCCGAGAATGCTCCCACCCAGCACGTTCCGAGCCCTTTTGCCTCGGCAAGTAAAAGCATGTTCTGTATTGCGGCCGCAACAGACTGTATACAGTAAAGCCGGACGCCTCTTTCACCGTAGGTAGCCGATGCGATCTTCATGTTTATGCATGCGACTATAAAAACAGGTGCCTGCATCATCCATTCCTGATTGAAACACGCTTCGGTGAGTGCTTTTCTGGTTTTTTCATCGGTCACTATTATGAATTCCCATGGCTGACGGTTTCCTGCAGACGGGGCGAACCTGGCGGCGTCAATGAGATCGAGAATATCCTTTTCGGAAACTTCCTGCTTGGTATACTTCCTCACAGAACGCCTGGAAAGTATAATTTCCTTTACGGTTTTTTCGACATCCTGATATTCACCGTTACCGGTGCT
The DNA here is from genome assembly GCA_013152905.1 of Microcaldota archaeon. Taxonomy (GTDB): domain Archaea; phylum Aenigmatarchaeota; class Aenigmatarchaeia; order Aenigmatarchaeales; family JAADFI01; genus JAADFI01. Next base: position 7,967 of record JAADFI010000041.1, on the reverse strand, counting down.
GGTCCTCGCCCCGAAACTCCTTATAGCTTTAAACGGATTCATACAGGAAAAAATAAGAACAGAAACGTTTATAAAACTTTCTTTAACCGGTTTTTCACTTCAACCTCCTGTAGCGCCCGAGCTTTTTCGACAGAAGCCGCAGGATAAATCTCTTCACATCCTCGATTTTCACAGGTTTACCGTTCGCACTTCCGGCGAGGTTGTGACCTCCGCCGCTCCCCTGGATGAATTTGCCGACCTCGGTAAAGATCTCGGAAAGGTCGATTCCGTACTTCAAAATCACCCCCCTGCCGCGTGATGAGATTCTGAGTTCATCCTTCTTTTTAGCAAACACCACGGCTATATCCGCACCGAGCTTTACCAGGTTTCTGCAGGCAACGGCTTCGTGTGAACCCAAAACAGAGAAAACAACCAAAACATCCCCGAATTTATAAATATCCATTCTCTTCGCCGCCTTGATGTTCGCTACCCTCTCCGAAATATCCGGTGTGGTCTCGAGTTTTTTAAACAGCTTAGGGAACTCCACATCGAGATCAGCGAGAACGGAAAAAACCTTCCTGTCAGCCAGGCGAAGATGAGCTGTGTCGGTTATGATACCGAGTGCGATTGCTTCCTGGATTTCCCTGTTTACACAGTTCAGTTTTTTTATAATATTATAAACCATCTGAGAGGTGGACCTCGAACTCGGATCTATGAACGAAATTTTTGCCTTTATATTTCCCGGTGGGTGGTGGTCTATAACAGCATCCACTCTGAGATTTTTCACGCCTTTAAGCTGATCGTCCGAGGAACAGTCAACGGTTATCACCGCATCGTATTTTCCACAGTCCGGGTTTATCACTGCCTCGTCGCCGAAAATACTCTGTGCAAGCTTGGAAACCGATTCCGGAACGCCTATTTCAGCAGCGGAACCTAGCATCTCGAGACATTTTTTCAGCGCGATTGCAGAAGCCATGGCATCTACATCTGCATTATGATGCGTCAGGATCAGAACCCTTTTTCCTTTCAGGGAGGTAATGAAATCCGTTATACTCTTCATCATCAGGATTTTACTTCGAATTCCTCGGGAGAGAACTCAACCTTTTCCTTTCCTTTGAGTTTTAGTATTTCTTTTGCAAGCACGTAAAACGCATACGCAAGGGACTTCTTTCCCTTATTGTTGATAGGCACAACCAGATCGATGTTTCTCGTTTCGTTAAAAGTATCACAGAAAGCCACAACGGGGATCCTCATTTTAACGGCTTCCTGGACGGCCTGCTTATCGGCAAGCGGATCAACGACAAGAATTGCTTCGGGCTCGTAGTATTCCTTGAAACTCGGATTTGTCAGTGTTCCGGGCAGAAACCTCCCGGGAACGGCTTTTACATCCATTTCATCCGAGAGAACTTCGGAGAATCTAACCACGGCCTTCTGACCGTTCCTTTTTCTGCAGATAACCATTATCTTTTTGAAACGTGAAAGAAACTTCGCGGCAAGCTTTATCCTTTCATCTATAACCTTGACATCCAGCACGGCGAGACCGTCCGGGCGAACTTTGTAAATGAACCTCTCCATATCCTTTGTTTTCCTCTTCATCCCTATATGAGCGCCCACCGAGAGGTATTCTTCACCGGCCATACCCAAAAATTTTCCGGCCGAATATTTAAATGTTTCTCCGGCACCGAACTTTGAAAGGTCCACCCTTCCTTTATCGATTTCAACACCTTCCGATACCAGTTTTCTGATCTTTTCCTCCCTCCCGAAAGCGTACCCGCCGATATCTCCGTTTGATCTCACAACCCTGTGACACGGATAAATTTCCGGATACGGGTTCGTTGAAAGTAATCTACCGACCTCCCTCGGATGAATTCCCGCAGCCTCCGCAAGCTGGGAGTAGGTAACCACCTTTCCCTTCGGTACAGCTCTGAGGAATGCAAAGAGATGCATGTTTATATTTTTGAAACCTCAGATAAAAAAATATGAAAACCGAGTTGCGTCGACAGTTAATCCACGGTTCCGGTGTTCTGTTCTCTCCGCTCATTCTCTGGTTCCAGCCGTGGATAAGTCTTGTCTCTTCGGTTCTTTCCATTTTCTTTCTCGTACTCGGTTTCAGAAAAAGTATGAGCATTTTTCACAGAGGGTTTGAAAAAAGCCTTCTGAGGTTCGCGGATTCTTTTGAAAGAGGTTCGGGTTTTCCGTATTTCGGGGCTTTTTCCTTTTATGCGTCGCTCACGATAGTTTCAGCCTTTTTCCCTCCACACGTGTCCGCGCTTGCGGTCCTTGTTCTCTCGGTCCACGATTCCGTTGCAACGATTGCCGGAAAAGCGTTCGGAAAAAGATACCTCCCATTCAATAAGGGAAAAACAGTTGAAGGAACAATTTCCGGTTTTACAGCCTCCCTGATCAGCTGCACGGTTTTTTCACTTTTCAGCGGCTATCCGGTTCTTCTTTCGGTGGTCGCTGCTGTGTCGGGAAGCATCATAGAGTCGCTTCCGTTGAAGTTCGATGATAATTTCACGGTGACCTTAGGTACGGCCGCAGTTTTACTCGTATCTCAAAGCCTCTACGGGCTGTAGCCTGGCGGCCCGCCTCGCGGGAAACAGCCCTGCGAGAATTCCCACACCGAAGGAAAGCAGAAGGGAGAAAACGATAAGATCCGGTGTGACTACCATCTCCGGCATGGGAAGTTCCGGTGCACCGGAAATATGGGACCTCATCATCTGACGCACGACGAGAAAACCGTAACCGAGACCGTATCCGAAAACGAGACCGAAAACCCCTCCCACGAGGCCTATGATTCCTGACTCAAGAAGGAAAAGAATTAGTATGAATCTGTTTGTGGCTCCGAGGGCTTTCAGAATACCTATTTCTCTTGTTCTCTCAACAACAGAGGTAAACATCATGTTCGCGATTCCTATCGCACCGACTATGAAGGATATGGCTGCTATGCCTCCTAGAAGAAGCTGCATGGCACCGGTTACCTGTGAGGTCACTTCCAGAGCGAAATCCGGTGATATCACCGTGAAATCCTTCTTTCCATGGGCCCTTTTCAGCTTGGATTCGATCTCTTCGGCAACCTCCGACGGATCCCTGTCTTTGGATACTTTAACATCTATCTCGCTCAGCATGTTATCGGTTATTCCGAAATCCTTTCGCAGGGTTTTTTTCGGAACATACACCATGGTATCGAAGGCTCTGAAAAAACCGCCTGCCTTGTTGAGAATTCCCACCACCTTGTATTCCTTTCCGTTTATAAGTATCTTCTTTCCTATGCCGATCTCGAAAAGCTCTTCGGCAGCGGAATAACCCAGTACGGCTTCCCTTCCGGATTTAAAGTACCTCCCCTTCCATATTCCGATGGTATCGATTTCCCTGAATGTATCCGAATCCGAACCGAAAACCGTTAGAAGATAACTTTTGTCCCTGTACTGCACAACGGCCTTCCTCGTGATGGATCCCATGACCGCATCAACACCGGATATACGTTTTATTCTTTCCACATCGTCCTCGGTGAGTCGGCCGGATTTTTTTGCCTCGAAACCCGCCATGGGACTGAACTGAATTTTGAACTCCCCGGGTACAACAGCGATGATGTCACCCTGAAATTTTTTGATCTCCGAAACCACGGTTTCAGAAATCCCTTTGGTGGCACCAACGAGTCCTATTATAGCTCCCACACCGATTACCACGCCAAGTACGGTTAGAAAAGTCCTGAGTTTTCTCCTCGTCAAGTTCACGATTGCCAGAGAAAGAAGGGTTTTCATTTCCGGCGCCTCAGCAGGAATAAAATCACACCGGCCACCGCACCGATGATTATCAGGGATTCGAAGCCGCCGGATGACGGGACGGAAACCTTGAAGGTACCGTTAAGTGTTTTTTTCACTCCGGACGTAAAATAGGTTATTCTGTAGGCTATTTCGTAAGTTCCCGGTTTCGCTTCTACTTTTATTTTTCCGGATTCGTAATCATCCGGAGCGATATCACCCAAGTAAAGGAAATCAGGTTCCACCGGCCCGGAAAATTCGATGAAAGTTCTGGAGGCTGTCCCTGTACCGGTGTTAACGACTTTTACCACCGCCCCGGAAATGTCTCTGAGTACCTCGAGGGAAAGCTCAGGCTCTCCGGATATTCTCACGCCGAGAATTCTCGTTTCGGAAAAAAGTTTGTTTCCTGACCTGTACTCGAGGAAGAGAGGCACGCTGTAAAGACCCGGCTCGAGTTCTTCGTCAAGAATAACGGGGAAATCCATTTCAAACGTCTCCCCGGAACGAATCAGTTTTACGAAAAAATCCGGTGAAGGCGAAACGAAAAACGTCTGGTTTATGCTTGCCCTGAGATCCTCTATATCGCCGCCCATGTTTTCGAACCTGACTTTCAGTACCGTCTTTCCTCCCGGGACAGGTGGATCGGAAAATGTAACGTTACTCAGTATCAGAACGGGCCTCGGTGAAATTTTTACCGGAACGGTGAGTTCGGTGTATTTCGGGCTTCCGTCGAAGTAGGAAATTTCAAAAAGCACGCTTTTTACACCCGCTTCGGCTTCCCTGAGAACCGTGAAAGGGAATGAAACCGACCTCACCGAACCAGGAGAAACCGAGCCGATATCAGCATAGGTTTTTTCGAAACTCATCCCGGAGGGAACCTTAACGCTTATTTCAAGGGATGAAATTCCGGAAGGCGATGATATTTTAAGAACCACGGCACCGGTATCACCAGGTAAGTAGGACGAAGAATCAAGCGAGTAATCTATGTTCAGGGCGAGCGCCGGTTGAACGAGGAGAAGTAATATCAGCAGTCTTTTCATGCTTTCTCACCGATTATTTTTCCGTCCTTCATATATATAACTCTTTCAGCTCTTTCCGCCACGGACTCATCGTGGGTAACAACCACAACGGTGACGCCGCTTCTGTTCAGTCTGGAAAGCAAGCGGAGGACGTCTCTTCCGGATTTTGAATCCAGGTTACCCGTGGGTTCGTCGGCCAGAATTATTTTCGGATCGTTTATAAGCGCCCTTGCTATCGCGACCCTCTGTCTTTCACCGCCCGAAAGCTGCGAAGGGAGATGGTTTTCTCTTTTTTTCAGACCAACGAATTCGAGAAGTTTTCTTGCCTTTTCTTCGTCGATATTCCCTGAGATCATACCCGGAATCATAACGTTTTCAAGCGCCGAAAGAACCGGTAGGAGAAAAAAGGACTGGAAGACAAAACCTATGTATCTGTTTCTTATTCGTGCGAGCTCTTCATCGCTCAGCTTCGAAACATCCCTGCCGTTGATAATGACCTTTCCTTTGGTCGGTTTATCGAGGCAGCCCATGACGTGAAGGAGTGTCGATTTCCCGCATCCCGAGGGGCCCATTATCGAAACGAATTCACCGCTGTTTATTTCAAGGTTTACATTCTTCAGGGCGTACACAGGCACACCGTTCGAATATATTTTCCATACTTTTTTCAGTTCGATCGTGAAGACCACCTCGTAATTCTGAGTGCGTTTAGCACGACGGCCAGTGTGAGTCCCACGTCACCGATGGCGACGGCGACCCAGAGTCCGGCAAAACCGAAAAGTGCAAGGAGACCAACGGATAGTTTTATGCTGACCGAGGCAAAAATATTTTCCCTCACCACGGAAACCGTCTTTTTGCTGAGTCTCACCAGGTACGGAATCTTTTTTAAATCCGTTCCAACAAGAACCACGTCACCGGCTTCCATCGCTATATCCGTCCCGGGAACGGCTATTCCGACATCTGCCGCGGCAAGCGCGGGGGCGTCGTTTATTCCGTCGCCGACCATCACCGCTGTCCCGTATTTTCTTTTAAGCGCTGCGAGTCTTTCGATTTTATCTTCAGGGAGAAGTTCGTAAAACGAATGATCTATTCCGAGTTCGGAGGAAACGGAAAGAGCCACTTCCTTTCTGTCGCCCGTTAACAAAGCTGTTTTCATACCCATTTTTTTAAGCTGTTCTATAGCGGTTTTCGCCTCCTTCCGAACGGTATCGCTTAGCAGAATGTATCCCAGTATTTTTCCGGTCGTTCCCACGAAAACTATCATCCCGGGATATTTTACATCGGGTACACGGATGCCGTGTTTTTTAAATACCGCAGCCGAGCCAACGATGTATTTCGTTCCGCGTATCCTCCCTTCCACACCGATTCCCGGAAGGTTTCTGAAACCAGTGACCTTTTTGAATTTTATACCTTCCCGCCTGGCTTTTTCGACCAAAGCATCCGCCACGGGATGACTGGCTTTTCTTTCGAGGGATGCGGCTATCTCGAGTATACGTTTCGGACCTACGATTTTATCGACTCTGGGTCTCCCTTCGGTGAGCGTTCCGGTTTTATCGAAAACGATCACACCCGATTTCGAAAGCGTTTCTATATACCTGCCGCCCTTTACCAGCACGCCGTTTTTTGCAGCCGACGTAAGACCCGAGACGATCGAGACTGGAGTCGATATCGCAAGGGCGCACGGACACGCAACGACGAGCAGAACGAGTGAACGGTATATCCATTCCGTAAACGTACCGAAACCCAGAAGAGGAGGTACAACACCCGTGAGAATCGCGACACCTACCACAGCAGGCGTATAAACCGATGCGAACCTTTCCACGAAGATTTCCGCGGAGGATTTCTTTTTTCTTGCCTCCTCAACGGCTTTTATGATCCTGAAAAGAAGTGTGCTTTCTCTTCTTTTCTTGGTTTTTATCTCGATGTATCCGTCGATGTTCATCGAACCGGCAAAAACCCGGGAGCCTTTTTTCACGGACACGGGAACACTCTCACCGGTTATGGGGGATTGGTCCACCGAGGAAAAGCCTTTAACAACGATTCCGTCCACAGGTATCTTTTCGCCCGGGCGGACAACAACGATATCACCTACCCCGATCGTTTCAACTTTAACGACCTTTTCACCTTCAGGGGTTTTTACGGTGGCGGTTTCGGGCGAGAGTTTGAGAAGATCTCGGATCGACCTCCGGGCTCTGTCGGAAGCGTACGCCTCAAGCGATTCGGCTATAAAGAAGAGAAAGGTAACGGCGGCCCCTTCTTCGGGATGTCCTATAAGAAATGCTCCCGTAACGGCCACGGTAACCAAAAAGTTCATCCCTATTTTCGGAAGCTTCGTGAACGCGGATGCGAAAATGTCCTTGCCTGAGATCACAGTCGAAAGAAGAAAAAGCACAAGAGAGAACAGTTTTTCACCGAGAATGTACTCGAGAAAGAGTCCGGTAGCGAGAAGCAGACCTGAGAGGAAACCACGAATCAGCTCGTTTTTCATATTTTGAAAGGGGTGATTTTTATTAATAAAAGTCCAACATAAAAGGTTATGGACAAGGAGCTTTTGGAAATACTTGCGTGCCCGAAGTGCAAGGGTGATGTGAAGTTCGAAAAAGGGAAGATAGTGTGCGAGAGATGCAGACTAAAATTTCCGGTCGAGAATGGAATTCCGGTAATGCTTGTTGAAGAGGCAGAAAAGTTTTAAAAAGATGTCTGCTAAAAATTAATTTGGCCGCCGCGGAGTCAGGTCCAACAGCCTTCGGGCTGGCAAGCGCCAGTCTCAAGTTCGGAAAACAGATGACGGCGATACTTGAGATCTGGTGCCCTCATAGATAGGCGGTCTGACCGTCTCTCGGGGACGGGCGCGCAGGTTCAAAGATAAGGAGGCACACTCTCCTGCCTCCTTGCCTCCTACCCGAAAGAAAATCCTGCCGGCGGCGCCATCGCCCGGATAGTATAGTGGCCCAGTATGCTGCCCTGTCGAGGCAGTGACCCGGGTTCAAATCCCGGTCCGGGCGCCATTTTCATTTTTGCTCGTTTAAAAAATAGCTGTACATCCAGAAATTTACAGCATGTTTGACGTTTATGACTTATTTAAAAGAAAAACTAGCTCAAAAGGGAGTATTCATCATAAGTGAAGAAAGAATGACACTCTCCCCCACAGAATTTTTAAAAGGGTGGAAAAGAGTATGGGAAGATTAGTTTATTCTTCTTTCACGTA
>JAADFI010000040.1 GCA_013152905.1 Microcaldota archaeon | reverse complement strand
CTCATACTGTATTATTGACGGCAGGGAATTCGACCTCCTGAAACTGGCGGAAGAACTCGGGTGCATACGTTTCATAGGTGAAGACCAGTCTACGCTTGACTCTTTTTTAACCTGCAAAACGAACAGGTATCGGCAGAGGTAGGTTCACCGCACTCTCTACATTCGTTCGGGCTCCACCCGGAAGACACGAGCTCGCTTATACGGATGATGGATCTTATCGTATTTATTTTAAACCCGGGATGAATCCTTTCTATTTCATTGATTATTCTGTACCATCTTTCTCTTGATACCTGCCTTTCTCTTCTGAGAACTGAGTGTGGGCAGAGATCTTCCGTTACGTAAGGGATTGAAAATTCGTTTGAAATTTTTTCTGTTACGCTCGAATCCACTTCGAAAAGAGGCCTTATTTTCGTAAGAATCTTTCCGTAGCCTTTCACAAGCGGTCTGAATTTCGAAATCCACTCGATATTTCTTCCTGCGAGATTCTTAAAAAAGAAAACGAGGAAATCGTCCATGTGGTGGCCGGTGGCTATCTTCGTTGCTCCTTCCTCCCTCGGGAATCTGTTCATGATGTATCTCTTTATCACTCCGCAGCAGCTGCATATCGGCCTGGGTGTTTTCAGATTTTTTATCGAGATTCCGAAATCCTCGGGTTTTATTATTCTTATCTCGGTGCCGAATCTTTCAGCCTGGGTTTTTACGGCTTCAACTATTTTTTCCGAAACTCCGAAATCTATGTGAAAGCAGACGAGCTTGAAATCCTCTTTGTACGTTGCGAGACCGCACAGAGCGGCAGCACTGTCCTTACCTCCACTTAGTGCAAGATAGACCGTATCGTTCTTTTTCACGAGACCGTATCTCTTTATCGTTCTGTGAATTCTTTCGAGCATAATAAAAAACAAGATTTTAAATAAAAAGATTTTTTGAATCTGTGTATGGAGAAAACTCTGGTGATCAACACCGGAAAGTGTGCGTGGGGAAAGTGTGTATTTTGCGGATGGGGTAAGAGGGAGTTCAGAAAAAAAGGAATAAGGGAACTCAAAGAGCTGATAGATACCGAGGTCAAGCCGGGAATAAAAACCCTTAAAATTTTCTGTTCTGGTTCTTTTCTGGACGACGAACAGATACCCAGGGTTTTCAGAAGATACCTCGTTAAAAAATGCGAGGATGCCGGTATAGAGAATCTGATCGTCGAATCAAGACCTGAGTTTGTCGCACCAGAGAACCTCAGCGAAATGAAATCAGAGAAGGTGAAAGTCACGGTCGCCATCGGTCTTGAGGTAGCTGATGATAAAATTCTGGAAAAGCTGAAAAAGGGTTTCAGGGTAGACGACTATCTCAGGGCGGTTGAAACACTGAGAGAACACGGATTCGGTGTGAGGACCTACATACTCGTGAACGCTCCCTATACTGATGTGAACACTCTGAAGAAATCCGTAGAGCTCGCCAAGAAACACTCCGATTCGGTGTGTCTTATAAACTGCTATCCGCATTCAGATTCAGAGGTTTTCAAACTCTGGCTCGAAGGAAAGTGGAGACCGCTCGACAGAAAAGAGTTCGAAAAAATCGTATCGCGCTTTAAGGATGTGGAGACAGATTTTTCAAACATGATGTTCCTTCCGAGATTTCCGCGCGAACTGAGAAAACCCATAAGGGGTGTTGGAAAGGATAAGCTGCTCCATCCTTTTTACGAGGTCTGGCAGGATTACATATGCAGGTTCTATGAGGTACCCGAAAACAGAAAAAGGGTTCTTTTCGTGCCGTGCACGTTCACAAAGCCGTATTCGAAATCGAAGCTTCACAGAAAAATATTACGTGTCGTTCCAAAGGACGTTCACTTGGTTGTCATCTCATCGCCCGGCGTGATACCGTACGAATTCATAAACATGTATCCCTTTAACTCGTACGACTGGCCGGAATGGGAAGAAACGGAAGAAATAAAAAAACTTTACATTCAGGTGACCAAAAAAAGGATAAAGAACTATCTCAGAGCTCACAGGTACTCGGAATATTTCTCCTATCTCAGACCAGATAGCGAAAGTTTCAAAGCTCTGAAGGATGCGTGCGATGAGCTGGGAATACATCTCGTTTCGTGTGTCTCTCGGGAAACATGGGAAAAAATAAAGGACAGAAAAAACCCGCTTGCATCCGACGAGGCGATAGCGGATCTGAAAAGATTTTTTAGTTTCGAAGAAGAATAAAATCATGCCCCGCCCGACCGCCTCTATCGAACTCTGGGTAACCCAGTGATGAAGATAGAAGCACGGGGCGGGGTGAGAAAATTTTTTATATCAGTTTTAAAAATAAAAGATTATGGCAGAGATTAATGTTTCGGTGCTGAGAAACATCAGGCGCGCCGTGAAGTCAGGGAAGAAAACCATGAAAGAGATTGCAGAGAAGTATGGTGTGAGCACCAACACGGTATCGAGAATAAAGAAGATGAGCGACAAGGAATTCGAGAATTACATAGCGAAGAAAAAAGCAGCAGCAACGAAGAAGAAAAAAGCCACAAAGAAGACCACAAAGAAAAAGACCAGGGCATGCTCGAGAAGAAGGTAGCTAAACTTTTTTTCCATTTATTTTTATTTTTGGTTTTGTTATTATGAGGTCGAGGTGTACTTCCGAGTGAAGGCCGCCGAACGATGCGCCGCTTCCAAGAGCAAAGTGGCATGTGCCGAGAACCTTTTCATCCTGAAGTATTTTCCCTATTATGGTTGCCCTTGAATTCAGACCGATTCCGAACTCACCAACGTAGTTCGAATTTTTCACACTTCTGAAGATTTTTTCAAGATATTTTGAGCCGCACACCGATACAGCCCTCGAGTTTTTTATCTCTATTTCTGCACCGGATTCTACCGGCCCGCCGTGATCAACAACCAGTCTTCCCGAGACGGACAGCGGAAGGAAACATATCTCTCCCGCCGGAAGGTTTCCGTAGGAACCGGGCTTGGTTAGCAGGCCGTCATCGATGAAGATTTTCGACGGCACGGTGAACTCAAGTGATGTGCCGTTATCTGATATCACCTCGATCCTGGCACCGGGTTTTAATAGCTTTTTCAGTCTCGATGCCCTTTTTCTTATCGACCCCGGATCTTCGGCCAGACTGAAAAACATTCTTTCATCGAACCCGGGCATGCTTGCGATTCTTGTTCCGGATTTGCAGGCATCCATCCTTGCTTTTGTGTGGGTGAGCGAATGTGTTGTTACGGCAACAACGACATCGGCTTCTTTCATGAGTAACGAAACGTACTCCGGCGGTTCTTCGCCGTGTCTTTTTCCGACCGGTTTAACAACTATTTCGGGACAGTCGCATATTCTGTACGCCTGATCGAAGAAAATTTTTCCTATATCATAAAGATTTTTGTCGGTGACAACGAGAAACCTTTCCGACCTTTTCAGACCGAGGTTTTTCCGGAGCACGCTCAGCATATCGGTCTCCCGTTTTTCATAACGAGCTCATCGTTCACGTACACCCTGCTGTTTTTCATGGTTCTGAAGAAATCCCAGTGTATCGTTGATTCGTTTCTACCTCCGTAACCGAGGTTGTTGCCTATTGCTATGTGGATCGTTCCTCTCATTTTTTCATCGACTATTATCATTCCTCCCGTGAATTCGGCAGATGGGTTCGTGCCTATACCGAATTCTGCTATCCTGAGCTTTTCGCCGGACGCGTTTTTTATCACATCTTCAAAATCCGAAAGACCCTTTTCTATTTCGTATTCAACAACCTTTCCTTTTTTGAAAACGAACCTCACACCCTTTACCTTTTTACCGTAATGCCATAGACACGGAAGATCGAAATATATCTCGCCTTCTGCAGACGTTTCGTACGGTGCGAAGAACACCTCGCCCGCCGGTAGGTTTAGGAACCCGAGTTCTTCTTCCTCCCAGAGACCCGAGTCGAGAAGGGGTCTTCTTACCCTGAAAACAAGATCGGTTTTCTTTCCGGTTATTCTCACGGTAGAATTTTCCGGAAACAGCGACGAAACTTTTCTGTTGTATTCGTGTAAACGCCTGTAATTCACGTTCATGGTTTTCCAGAAGATCGATGAGAGTTTTTTAAACGATATTCCGAGGGCCTTTGCCTGGGAAGGTGTGGGAAAACCCACCAGAGCGATTTTGACATCCTTTTTCATTATTCTCCTGTCTTCCCTTCTTCTGACCGGTTTCAAAGCCGATCTTCTTATTTCCAGTTTTTTCTGCGGTATTTTTTTCTCGATTTCAGGGTCCGAATCATCGATTATAATTTTAACATCGGCTTTTTTTGAAAGGTACTCGGTGAGTTTTGGTATCACCCTGAGATACTTTTCGTCTATTTTCCTGAAAACTCTGAGTGCAAGCCTGTCGCTTGAATACACTATCGTCGGTTGCGCGCCTATTATCGAGGAATGGTATGCGAGTTCCTCGGCGAATTCAAGCGAGTTCGGGCCGCAGTTGATTATTACCATTTCTCCCTCTCTGACCGAAAGATTCGTTCCGATTATTCTTTCGGCAACCTTTGACAGCATGTAAAGAAATATGGAAAGCGTTATTTAAAAAATATAACCAGGTTCCTTGTGAGCGATTTCGAGAATCCGGTTTAGATCAAGATACTCGGATATCTGTTGAGAAAGCTCTTTCAGCTCCAGTCTCGTTTTAAACAGTTTTAACAAATCCATCTCGAGCTGTCTTTCACCTAAAACAAACAGGGCCTTCCGGCTGATCATGAAAACCGAAACGAGGAAATAGTATTCATCATATATAAGCTTCAGAACAGCAGGCTCGTAATCGAGCACCGCCCAGGTTTTTCCATCCGGCGAGCTGTAAACCTTAACAGTTTCTATTTCGGATTTTTGTATCTCCTTTACTCTGGTAAGCCCGCATTCTGAAAATATTTTATCCAAAGTATCGATATCGTAAACAGCGATTTTTCCTCGGTGCTGAAGTACCTGGCCGTCAGAAGAGAGTATACCCGTATCGTTGTTTTTCAGCTGTATATATATCTCATCATCTTCCTCTGGCACACCGAAGGGTCTCGGTTCGTCTCCAGACCGACCGGTTTCTCTGCTCGGGATAGCGGAAGGATAGGTAAACATAAAATTAAAATCCACGGAAAACTTTAAATCCCTAACACTCTGGGCTTATTTTTCATGACGTACGTGTTCTCGATACGGAAGCCGTATTTTCCGTAGAACGCGGGCTCGAGAGTGAAAACCTGGTTTCTCTCGAACGTTCCCCTGGACTTCGGGCCTATCGGTGGATATTCGTGTGTTTCCAGTCCGATACCGTGACCCAGGGAATGTGGGAAATCGCCGATGTGTTTTCTTACAAACGAGTCCAGCGTTTTTGTCTCCATTCCGGGCTTCAGGGCTTTTTCAGCATTCTTCAAAACATCGAAAAGTTCGATTGATTTCTTTTCCAGAGTTTTGTCGAAAACAAACGTTCTGGTGAAATCCGCGTGGTATCCGTCGAACGAGGAAACAACATCCACAACAGCGATTTTCTTTATTTTCCTGTTTTTCATCGAGCCGTGCGGAAACGACGAATATCCATCTGCCGCAACTATGACCTCCACGGGCTCGCAGTCTTCCTGCAAGATCGCCCTTTTGATTTCTGTTATAATCTTGCCCGTTTTCATACCAGGGCGAATATCCATGCTGTCCAATACATTCATCACCGCTGTCGAAGCTCTTTTTATCCTTTTTATTTCGTAATCCGATTTAATTGATCTTATCTCGAGAAGCTTGGAGCTTATATCGGTACGTCTGAATCTTTTGAGAACCCCGAAAGGAACGAATCTGCCGTTGACACCTATTTTTTTGCCTCTGAGTTTTCTGATCACAGAGGCATCCGTCGTTATCTCTGCATCTATTTTTATATCCGATTCTACCGATCTGATTTCCATCTTGTTGGTGACCACAACGGGCTCGCAAAAGTCATAAATGAAAAAACTGTAGCTGGGCGAACAGCCGGTGAAATACAGAAAATTCGGGTCTTTGTAATCGGTGTTCGCAATCACAACAACATCGCAGAGCCCGGAAAGACTTTCGAGTTTTCCAAGTCTTTTTTCGAACTCCTTCATAAATTTCTATCCGAAAAGTTTAAATAAAAAGGAACCGTTTTTAAAGGGTATGACGGTAACAAAGGCAACCATAAAATCCCTTAAACCTGGCAGGTTCTGTATAATAGAAGGCGAACCGTGCAAGGTTCTTTCAATCACGACATCCGCACCCGGTAAGCACGGCTCGGCAAAGGCAAGACTCGAGGCAGTCGGGATTTTCGACGGAAAAAAGAGAAGCATCGTTAAGCCGGCTGACTCGGAGATAGACGTTCCGGTCGTTGATAAAAGGGTCGGACAGGTTATATCAATAGTAGGCGATACGGCCCAGGTAATGGACATGGAAACTTTTGAAACTTTTGAATGTCTGATACCAGAAGAGCTTAAGGAAAAGATAACTCAGGGTGTCGAGGTACAGTACTGGGACATTCTAGGAAGAAAACTACTCGTCCAGCTCAGATAAAATTTTTTACCTTTTTCTTTTTCTGTGTTTCTTTCTGGCTTCCCTGAGATATTCTTTCGCAACCTCGGAAACCACATCCTTCAGACCGAGACCTATCGCTATTGCAAATCCGAGACCGGCCGAGCCGACCAGGATCAGGAGCAGATTATCTATTATGGTTGTTTCCACGGCCTGTATGAACTTCAGACCTATGGCGATCGAGATGTAGAAAACTATGAGGAAAACCGTGTTTGCCATTATCTCCGAATACACGGATTCGGTTGTTATCATTTTCTCCTTGAGATAGGATGCAACGAGGTAACCTATTAAAATCGTTGCGACTGCAAAGACCGTTTGCGTTAGATACTCGATTATTTTTTCAACGAATATTGTCAGTTCCGTAAGCTGAAGTATGGCGACCGCCTGATTTATGAAGAAAAGATAAATCACCCATCTCGTTGCAAGCGACCCAAGGGCGGAAGGCTCGATGGCAAGGATTTCCTTCCTTCTGAAATACCTGTCCACGTTCATTTTCACAAGAATTTCCTTAACTATGCTTCCGAGAATCTTACCTATTATAAAACCGATTATTATTATCAGGATGGAGACGAGAAGATTGGGTACGAAAGGCTTTGCCATTTCGAACATGGAATTAAGAACGCCTTCTACGGTCTGCATAAGTAATATTTAAAAACGTATGCTTATAAAGTTTTTCATATGTCCGTGCCGGTTGATAAGGCGGTTGTTGCGAGGCTCGTCAGACAGGGTGAAAGGTTCGAGGTACTCGTTGATCCGGCGGTTGTCTCGAAAAAAGATCTCACGGATTTTCTCGCGATACCAGATGTATTCCACGATGCCAGGAAAGGCGAGAGAGTTCCGAGGGAAACTCTGAAAAAAGTTTTCGGTACGGATGTTCCGGAGGAAGTGGCAAGGATAATCGTTAAGGAAGGCGAAATACAGCTGACCTCTGAGCAGAGAAGGGAAATGATGGAAAAAACTAGGTTAAGAATCGCAACCATAATATCAAGGGAATGTATAAATCCGCAGACCGGTACGCCGCATCCACCGGAAAGAATTCTCAATGCAATGGAACAGGCAGGCGTCAGGGTGTCCATAGAGAAAAGCCCCGAGGAACAGGTCGAGGAAGTCCTTGAAAGTATAAAAAGAATAATTCCTATAAGGATAGAGAAGCTGAAAATAGAAATTTCCTGTTCACCAGAGGCCGGTGCAAGGCTCTCCGGTGTTATCAGAAATTTCGGAAAGGTGCTCAAAGAAGAATGGTCGAATGTTTATCTCTGCAGGATCGAAATTCCTGCCGGGATACAAGAAGAGGTGTACTCGAAAATAAACTCCCTCACGAAAGGCGAGGGAAACGTAAAAATAATAGAAGGGTGATGGTATGGAATCGAAGTTACTCGTAAAGGATAAACAGATCGTTATACCCGGCGAGGATCTCGCGGTCGGTTACGACTTTCTTCCGGGTCGCGGGACGTTCAGAACAGGCGAGAGCATAAGATCAAAGGTCCTCGGACAGGTGAGACTCAAGGAAAAGCTGGTGAACGTTATATCGCTTTCCGGTGTGTATATTCCGAAGCCTGGTGACGGTGTCATAGGAGTGGTTGATGATGTACAGACAACGTTCTGGGTTATTAATATTAATTCTCCGTACAAGGGTATCCTCCTTCTCAGCGAGGCGGTCAAGGAGTTCGTTGAGGTGTCGAAGACGGATATAGCAAGGTACTTCGATATAGGAGAGCTGATTTATACCAAGGTGATAAACGTTACAAAATCCAAGATAGTTACGCTTTCAATGATGGATCCGCGGGCCAAAAAACTGAGGGGCGGTAGAATAGTGACGATAATTCCATCAAGGGTCCCGAGACTCATAGGAAAGAAGGGCTCAATGATAGAGATGATAAAGGAAAAGACCGGGTGCCAGATCGTGGTCGGTCAAAACGGTGTTGTCTGGCTTAAGGGTGAGCGAGAAGATCTTGCGACAAAGGCGATTCTCGAGGTTGAAAAGGAATCCTATACTTCTGGGCTCACCGAAAGAATAGCCAGACTTCTCGAGGAGGGATAGATTTATAAAATTAAGAAAATAAGGTGAGAGCATGAAAGCCGGTGCACCTGAAAAGCTCATAATCGATGGGAAAAGACTCGATGGCCGCGGGATTGAAGAAATGAGGGAAATAGAGGCGAGAATAGGCGTGCTTAAGAGGGCAGACGGGTCCGCGTTTTTCCGCTTCGGTAACACACGCGCACTCGCGGCCGTTTACGGCCCGAGGCAGCTCCATCCTAAATATCTGCAGGACCCGAAAAAGGCACTGATAAGATGCAAATACAACATGGCACCCTTTTCATCCTACGAACGCATCCGACCGGGTGTATCGAGGAGAAGTATAGAGATCTCAAAAATACTCACCGAGGCACTTTCCCAGGTTGTGTTCGTTGAAGAATTCCCCAGAGCGGCAATAGATGTTTTCGTCGAGATAATTCAGGCCGATGCGTCAACGAGATGTGCTGCATTGAACGCCGCGGCGCTTGCACTTGCCGATGCCGGAATACCCATGAAGGATCTCGTTTCTTCGTGTGCGGCGGGGAAGGTTGACGGTGAAATAATTCTCGATGTCGCTGGTCTCGAGGATAACTACGGTGAGGTTGATATGCCTGTTGCAATGACACCGAGAGACGAGAATATAGTACTTCTGCAGATAGACGGTATACTTACAAAGGAAGAGTTTGAAAAGGCACTTGATCTTGCAAGAAAAGGGTGTAAAAAGGTTTACGAGGCGCAGAAGGCGGCATTAAAAGAAAAGTACATAGAGGTAGATGAGGATGAGTAGCGACTTTTACGAACTCGGGGAAAACTACGTTAAGAAACTCGTTTCCGAAGGAACAAGACTTGACGGCCGCGGATTTAAGGAATTCAGGGAAATAAAAATAGAGACCGGCGTTGTTGAAAAGGCTGAGGGTTCCGCAAGGGTAACCATAGGAAACACGCAGGTTCTGGTGGGCGTTAAGATGTCTCTCGGCGATCCCTATCCGGACACACCGAACGAAGGCGTGCTGATAGTCAATACAGAACTCGTTCCTGTGGCTTCGCCAACGTTTGAACCCGGACCACCGGATGAAAACGCCATCGAAATATCTCGAGTGGTCGACAGAGGGATAAGGGAGTCCAAATGTATAGAGCTCGAGGGTCTTGGTGTCGGTGAAAAGGTATGGATAATAAACGTCGACATTCACGTTCTCGATCACGACGGTAACCTGATAGATGCCTCCGCGCTCGGGGCGATAGCCGCGCTTCTCGATGCAAAAATACCGAAATACGATGAAAACGAGGAAAAAATACTTTACGGAGAGCCGGACAGAAAACTTCCTGTAAAAGATGTGCCTGTGGCGATTACCATAGGGAAAATTTCCGGGAAACTGCTTGTTGATACGAGCTTGAAGGAAGAAGCCGCTCTGGAGGCACGGCTTACGGTTACAACCAACTCTAACGGTGAAATCGTTGCCATGCAAAAAGGCGGCAAGGGTGCGTTTACTCCGGAAGAGATAAAAGAGGCTGTGAGTATATCAATAGAGAAAGGCAAGGAAATAAGAAAGCTCCTTGGTGGTTAAGATGCCGAGAACGAAGAAGACTGGTTCGACTGCAAGATTCGGTCCGAGGTACGGTACTCGCTCTAAAAAGATGGTTGCCAGAATAGAGAAATTGCAGAAGATAAGGCACGAGTGTCCGCAGTGTGAAAGAAAGACACTCAGACGCGAAGCAGCAGGAATATGGAAATGTAAGAAATGTGGGGTTAAATTCGCCGGCGGAGCGTATCTTCCTAAAACACCTACAATGGAAAAGGCTGGTAAAGATGTACAGATGTCTTAACTGTAAAAGGGAGATCGAACTCGAACAAGTGAAGGAAAAAATAAGGTGCCCGTACTGCGGTTACAGGATACTTGCCAAACAACCCGGCGCAGGAATAATTAAGGTAAAGGCAAAATGAAAGCGCGTCTGGAAATAGAATGCCAGGATCCAGAAAAAATAATAAAGTCTCTCGAGCCGGATGCAGGGAGTTCTAAATTTGTCGTTGGGATGAAAGGCGGCAACAGAAAACTTTATATAGAGGTGTCCGCTAAAAATATCTCTGCACTGCTGGCAGGAATCAATTCCTGTCTGAGACTTATAAGAATGGTTTTGGAGGTAGAGAATGGGAGAACAAAAAATTCCGCCGGAAATCCAGGAAACCCTTGTACAGGCTCAAGCGATGAACCAGCAGCTTCAGGCAATAGCGATCCAGAAGGAAAGTCTTGAACTGCAGAAATCAGAAATACAAAGAGCACTTGAAGAGCTGGAGAAGTCAGGCGAGGAGGTTTACAAAGCAGTGGGCCCCATTCTCGTGAGGTCCACACCGGAAAAACTCAAAAACGAGCTAACCGAGAAACTGGACGGCATAAATCTGAGGATCAAGGCGCTGCAGAAACAGGAAGAACGGATAAAGACGAGTCTATCCGGATTGCAGACACGACTTCAGAAAATTATGGGGGGTGGCGAGTAAATGAGGTGTGACATCTGTAACTCCGTGGTGACGGGCAAAAACATCGGTTACATCAAAATCCCCTTCGAAGATGAGGGGGAAAGGGTTGTGGAATGCAAGAAATGCCACAGCGGAAGAGTAAGGAGAGCCAAGAAGATAAGAAAGTCTTGGCTACTCAATTAAAGGGCCTCGCGCCCTTCCATTTTCGGTGGAAAAATGGCAAGGATGTACGCGAGAAAAAGGGGGAAATCAGGAAGCACAAAGCCTGTTGTTAAAGCTGATTGGGTAGAATATTCTGGCGAAGAGGTTGAAAGACTTGTTGTTAAGCTCGCGAAGGATGGATATTCCTCTGCGATGATAGGTACGATCCTAAGGGATCAGTACGGTATACCATCGGTAAAGGACATCACAGGAAAATCTATAACCAAGATTCTCGAAGAAAACGGTCTCGCTCCGGAGCTGCCCGAAGATCTGTTGAATTTGATGAAAAGGGCGGTTCGTTTGAGAAATCATCTTGAAACACACAGAAAGGATTTGCACTCGAGAAGAGGACTGGAATTAATGGAAAGTAAAATAAGACGCCTTGGAAAATATTATATCAGAAAGGGAAAACTTCCCGAGGGATGGAAGTACGATCCGGAGAGGGCAAAGCTCCTTGTAAGAACTGCCGGAAGGCGGTAATCATTGGACGCACTAACTTGTAAGCTCAGAAAAGCCAAAGAAGCTATCGAAGCCGCGGAAAGGATAAAGATTATCACTCACCACGACTGTGACGGCCTGGCCTGTGCTTCGATTCTTTCTAAGCTTCTGACGAGAAGGGAGAAGGATTTTGAGATGGAAGTTGTTAAACACATTACTCCAGGAATGAGATTTGACGGTGATTTCGATCTGTTTATTTTTACAGATCTTGGTTCCGGAAACCTCGATGTGATACCGAAAAGCTCCATAGTTCTGGATCATCACGAGATTTCGGGAAACTCTGATTGTCTTCACATAAACCCAAGGGAATACGGCATGGAACTATCGGCTTCCGTGCTGGTCTATCTTCTTGCAAGATCCTTTGGCTTCAAGGATCTTTCTGTTCCCGCGGTTATAGGTTCCGTTGGAGATCTGATAGAACCACCGGAAAATGTTGTTACAGACGCCCTGCAGTTCGGGCTTGAAGCAAGAAATGACCTGAGCATATACGGCTCGGACCGCCCGGTCCATATGGCACTGGTTTACTCGTTCACCCCTGTCATCCCTGGTATAACCGGTTCAGAGTCGGCGGCCGTCGAGTTCCTCTCAAAGCTTGGAATAAAACTGAAGGAAAACGGAAGGTGGAGAAAGTATTCTGAGCTCACTCCAGATGAAAGGAGAAGACTCGCCGACGGCCTGGTAAAGGAGCTCATCGCCTCGGGAATGGATCCGAATGAAGCCTTCGCAAGGAAGTTTTTCGTTTTCGGAAGAGATGTCAGGGAAATCTCCACTTTCGTTAACGCCTGCGGTCGTCTCGGTGAATACGATAAGGGAATCAAAGGATGTGAAGGATTCTACGACGAGAATCTTCTTAAGAGATACAGGAAAAAGCTTTCGGCATGTCTGGATGCCGTGAGATCGGGAAAGGTGATGATTGAAAGAAGGAAACATTCATACATTTTCGGCGGAAGCGTCATACCTGACACGTTTCTCGGTATAACCGTTTCGCTTTCGATGAAATCCCTGGGAATAGGTTCGAGCGTTGTGGGTTTCTGTGAATCAGACGGCTGGATTAAGGTTTCTGTAAGAACGACCAGAAACAGGAGGGTCGGACAGCTTATAGGAAAAATATGCCGTTCTCTTAATGGGCTCGGTGGCGGTCACGAGTTCAGCGGAGGAGGTATCATACCTCTTGGTAGCGAAAGAGAGTTTATCAGGAGTTTCGAAACTCAAGATTTATAAATATACAATTTTTATTATACGGGTTATGAAGAGGCGCGTGAAGAAAAAGTTAAAAGGTAAAGAATGGTACAAGGTAGTTGCCCCTAAGTTTCTCGGCGATCTCGTATTGGGAGAGACACCGGCGCTGGATGAGAAAAACGTTCTCGGAAGAAAGGTTGAAGCTAGCCTGATGGAAATTTCCAACGATCCTACGAAGTATTATATAAAATTGATATTCAAAATCAATGACATCCGTGGCGGTGTTGCTAGAACACAGTTTTACGGTCATGAATGTACAAGAGATTTTCTTGCCAGAATAGTTCATAAAAGATCGAGCAGAATAGATACCAACGATGTGTTTACACTTAAAGACGGAAAGCTCAGAATAAAGACGATTACCGTTACCACAAGACGGGTCGATACATCGGTCAAAACTGAAATAAGAAAAAAGGTTGTCGAACTTCTGAAAGAGATGACAGCGGAAATGGGGATCGAAGATTTCGTAAAATCGTTTATTCTTGGAAAGATTCAGCCGACGATAAAGAAAAAATTGGAGAAGATATATCCTGTCAAAGTTTTCGAAATAATGAAGAGTAACTTAGAAGAAGTATCCTAAGGCTTCTGAGATATTTTCAACCTCTCTCACCGTGATTCCGACTCTCTTCGAGATATCTATTCTTTTTTTAACGTAAACCGTTTCACAGTATAAAAATCCAGGCTTCGATACACATGTCTCGTTTGGCACGACCTTTACTTCTGTTCTCTGGCCCTTTGGAACAAGAATCATTTTCGCACCGCCTCTTTTTGCGGCCTCGGCCTTTTCAAGTATTCCGCCTACCTCACCTATCGTACCATCCGGATTTATGGTCCCGGTAATTACCACATCCTTTCTGGGTGTTTTGTTCAGCAAAGCAGAAATCGTTGCAACGGTCAGCGCCGCACCGGCAGACGGACCGCCGACTATGGATGCGTTCGTATTTATCGTGTAGATTATGTCGAGCCCTGATGTATCGATTCCTGTAAGGTTTACGGCAACCTCCTTTGCGGTTTGAATCGAGTGCTGTGTATCCACCCAGAAGAGGAGCTTATCGATGTTCGCCAGTATTCTGTTCTTTCCGGGCCTCGTTTCGACCGTGAGATCAACCAGGACGCCGTTTCCGTTTTCGTCAACAGCCGGTACGCGCATGGTGATGGACGATTCGTTTGAGCCAGGTGATTTCATCTGAACATAGATTATTTTTTCATGCGTAAACAGTGCGTTCGAGAGCACGAACCCAAGTAAAAAGAATATCGCGACAATAACCACAGTTCTCATCGTTTTCACCTTTAGCGGCAGATACGCGCCCTCGGTGGACGGGACACGACCGGAGGGTTGATCCCGAAACCTTCTCGGTCCCGCCGATCCGTGAGCACGGTTACCCCGGCTTAGGGCTGCTCCCTTCCGGGCCTGACCCGGTTCACCGGGGGTCCCGCCCCACGGGACGAGACTTCACGGTCGGTTTGCGGGGCCCTCCGACCGGGTCCCGCCGCCCTCGGGCTTCGGCCCGCCATGACGCCCATTTGCGCGCGAGGGTAGGGCGAGCCCCCCGGCCTAGTATCTGCCGTAAAAAATAATTATTCCATGAAGCTTAAAAGTTTTTTCGGTT
>JAADFI010000039.1 GCA_013152905.1 Microcaldota archaeon | reverse complement strand
ACCGGTTTCGATGATTTTATGAAGGGCGAGGAGCCGTATAATCCTCCAAACGTATCGGTTTTCGTTCGGTTGAAAAAGTTCGGCTGGCTTCCTAAGTGGTATGTGCCGCTCGTTGTGAAGCCTGGTGACTCCTGGGGACTGTGGATAAAAGAGTGGAACAGTATAAAGGCATGTGTGAATACCACCCAGGTAAAATGTGTTGAAGCTTCTGTTAATCTAAACGATGGATCGTTTCACGAGGTCGGAATGGTTTACAACGGAACGCATCTTTCGCTCTGGTTCGATGGTTCTCCTGTCGGCTGGGTTTCCCAGACCGGGAACATTTTTTACACCGGCGTAAACTACATAGAAGCCTACCCTAACGGTGAGATAGATTACATAAGACTCTTTTCCGGTGTTGTTACACCTGCTGTTGAATACGTATTTAGCGATTAAACTTCTATAATTTCGCTACCAGCAAGGACCTTTTTCGGATACGCTTCGGCAGGTACGAGGAGAAATTTTCCGTCCTTCAAAGGTATCATGAAAAATTCCTCTCTCTTTCCGTCCTTGAGCACGAGCTTAACCTTTTTCTCGCGCCTCCCGTCCTTTTCGTAGCCGTACCTTACAAAGGTTCCCGAATCGATGAAGACCCTTGTTTCACCTTTTCTCGTTTTGACATCTTCCATAATTTTTATTAAGTCTGCTGCTCAAAAATAATTTTAAGGTGATAGCCTGAGAAGGGTTATCGTTGGTTTGGACCCCGGGACAACAACGGCAATAGCAATTCTTGATATGCGTGGAAATGTCCTGTGGGTCGGAAGTGGGAAATTCTACGGAAGGGAGAAAATAGTGAATAAAATTCTTGAGTTCGGTAGACCCCTGGTTGTTGCCACCGATAGGCGGATACCACCGGCTGTGGTTGAAAAAATTGCGGCTTCTTTCGATTCGTTGCTTTACGTTCCCGAACACGAGCTTTCGAAAACTGAAAAAGATGAGACGGTGGGAAGATTCAGGACATCGAACAGACACGAAAGAGATGCACTGGCTTCTGCTTTAAGAGCTTACAGAAAATACAACCAGCTTTTCAGGAAGATAGAGCTTGTGCTCAGCGAGATGGGTCTAAGCCACTTAGAGGAAAACGTAAAGGAAATGGTTTTGAAGAGAAGAGCGGGGAACATAGCCCGGGCAGTATCTTTATTAACATGCAAAAACTAAGTGGTTTATATGGAAGATGTTGAAAAAAGACTGAGAGAGTTCGAAAGAAAAATCGATGAAAAGCTCAAGGTATTTGTTCTTGAATCCGAGCTGGAAAGAGTGCGCCAGGAAATAAAGGATACTAGAAAGCATCTGGAAAAAAAGCTGAAGGCTGCAGAAAAGCTTTCAAAACATCTGAAGGAAGCTGAGCGCCTCGAGGAAGAGCTCAAAAAGATGGAACTCAGGCTGGATGAAAGGCTTAAGCAGGTACCTGAGCTAAAAGTTTTCGAGAGTCGTATTGAAGAGCTCGAGGAAAGGATTTCCAGACTGGAAAGGGAACTCAGGCTTCTGAGACTCGAGAGCCCTGTTGTGCTCGAATAGGATTACTTTAAAGTGATAAAGAAAAGGTTTAAAAATCCTTCGGGGCAATAAAACGGTATGAAACCCGGTAAGGTTGAGAGGTATCTTGTCGAAAAAATAAAAGATGAAGGCGCGATACTTCTGAGTCTTGTGGATCCGGATAAACAACCCATGGAAAAGGGAGCGAAGGTAGCGCAGGCTTCTTATGAGGCCGGCGCGGATGCTATTCTGGTCGGGGGTTCCATCGGTGCGCAGGGCCTGATCCTGGATAAAACAACAAAGATGATACGCGAGGTTGTGGATATACCCATTATTCTTTTTCCAGGAAATATAGGCACGATAACTCCGTATGCCGATGCGGTGTGGTTTATTTACATGATAAATTCCAGGGACATATACTGGATTTCCACCGCCCAGATACAGGGTGCGCCTGTTGTTAAAAGAATGGGTCTGGAAGTTATCCCGACGGCTTATATAGTTCTCGAGCCGGGCGAGGCGGTAGGTTGGATATCGAATGCAAATCTTATCCCGAGGAACAGACCGGATCTTGCCGCTGCAGCAGCCCTTGCCGGTGAGTATATGGGTGCCCATCTAGTGGTTACCGACAGCGGATCCGGTCCACCGAGTCCGGCACCACCTGAGCTGATATCCGCTGTAAAGTCTCAGCTGACGGTACCTTATATTTACGGTGGTGGATGTAAAACTCCGGAGCACGCAAGGGAAATAATCAAGGCGGGTGCAGACGGCATTCAGGTCGGGACAGCTTTTGAAATAGAAAACGGTTACGAGGCCGTGAGAAAGAAAATCGAGGCCATGGTTAAGGCGATAAAGGAAGGAAGCAAGGAAAAGAAGAGAAAGCCGAAAAAGACAAGGACTTTTTTGCCTATAATAAAGAAGCCGAGGTTTCTGAAGTTTCTTAAAAGAAAGGTGGATCGGCAGTAGCCCGCCTTCTGTTGGTCCGTTCCCGAAAGGTCATCAGCCGGACCTGCGGCATTCATCTTAGCGGCCTACCCGCCGCTCCTTCATCATCACGGCCTACTTGGCCTTGCACCAGCCGGTACACCTTTCGGCCTCCCGGCGCGTGACGGTGGGCGGAGCTTCCTCGGTGACATCGCCTCATTCCAGGCGACATCCCGGTAGCCGCGCCGCCGATCCACCGTATGAATTTCTTGTTTTGAAATGGCTTAAAAGTTTTCCAGTTTGACTTTTATGCTGTGAGCTTATAAGGTTCCGGCAGGTGGCCAACTACCTGATCATCAAGCACACCCCTCATTAATGGTTCGCGCACTAACCCCCGTGTATCCTGGTTTTACCCGAAATCTTTAAATACTATTTGAGGTATTTTTATGTTAAACGCAATTAGAGATGCATATCTTTACGGGTTCGTAAAGATAGAAGGGTCAGGCGATGAGAGGTATTCTGAACACCTTTCGAGCCTAAGAGCGTTTTTACGCGATGAGACCGGCAGAGGTAGGGTCTGTGCCGTAAGCTGCCTGGTGGATGGCTGGGCTTTCGGAACCGACGAAGGTCGTGGCAAGCTGCGATAAGCCCGGGCGAGGCGCATGCAGCCTTAGAACCCGGGATCGCCGAATGCGACCTCGCGTCCGCTCTGCGGACATTCGCCCGTCAAGGGCGAAGGGGAACCCGCTGAAGTGAAACATCTCAGTAAGCGGAGGAAAAGAAAGCAAAACGCGATGCCGTGAGTAGGGGCGACCGAAAGCGGCACAGGACAAACCGAACGTGCCTGCGAAAGCAGGTGCGGATGTGGTGTACGGGCTCCGGGCACCTCTTCGTCGGGCGACCCGAAGTTCCCTGGAACGGGACGCCATAGAGGGTGATAGCCCCGTAGGGGAAGCCCGAAAAGAGGATTCCGGATGTCCCTGAGTACCGTTCCCTGGTTAGGGAGCGGGAAGACGGGAGTACCAACTCCCAATCCTAAATATTCCGAAAGTCCGATAGCGCACTAGTACCGTGAGGGAAAGCTGAAAAGCACCCCTGATAGGGGGTGAAAAGAGCCTGAAACCAGGCAGCGATAGTCAACCATGGCGCGGAAGGTGCCCCTGCGAAGGAAAGCCTCGTGAGGGGCGAGTACGAGCAGGGGTTTACAGCGTCATGGTGTCCGTTTTGAAACACGGGCCAGGGAGTTTGTCCTCGTGGCGAGGTTAAGCCGCCCTGCGGCGGAGCCGTAGCGAAAGCGACAGGTCCGCAGCCTCTTTCGAGGCGAGGGACGGGGTGTGAAAGCGCCCGCAGTCACGGGGACAAGACCAGAAACCGCTCGATCTAACCCCGGGCAGGGTGAAGCGTCGCGAAAGCGACGTGGAGGCCCGCTACCGGTGCTGGGTTCCAACCGCTCGGGTGACCCGGGGTTAGGGGTGAAAAGCCAATCGAGAGCGGTGATAGCTGGTTCCTTCCGAAATGCGTCTCAGCGCAGCCCCGCCGGAGGCAGGTAGGAGGGTAAAGCACTGATTGGGGGGTTATGGGACGAGAGTCCTGGCCTCCCTGTCAAACTCATAATCTCCTACCGCCGTAGAAGGCGGGAGTGAGGGCGTCGGGGTAAGCTCGGCGTCCGAGAGGGGAACAACCCAGACCGGGGTTAAGGCCCCCAATCGCTGGCTAAGTCACGAAGGTAGTCCCGGTTCTAAGACAGGGGGAACGTAGGCTTAGAAGCAGCCATCGTATAATCAACGCGTAACAGCGGACCCCCCGAGAACCGGGGCGCCGAAAATGGACGGGAGTAAGCCAGCAGCCGAGACCCCGGACCGCGAAAGCGATGGTGTAGGAAGGCGCTCCGCGCGGGCAGAAGCCTCTTCGTAAGGAGGGGTGGACCGCGTGGAGATGAGAATCCTGGCGGGAGTAGCAGCAAAGCCGGGTGAGAATCCCGGCCGCCTGAGGGGCACGGTTTTCCCGGCAACGTTCTTCGGCCGGGTGTTAGTCGGTCCTAACCCTATCCTTAACCGGGTAGGGGAATGGGAAACCGGTTAATATTCCGGTACCACCGCCGTACGCGCGGCAACGCAAGCCCGTCTGCAGACGGCTCGCGGTATTCCGGCGCAAGTTAACCGCTGAAATCCGGGGAGATCCGTCATGGAGAGAACCGGATGAAGGCGGGATGAGCACCCTTCGGGGTGTCCGGAAGATCCGTGGGTCCCATGAAAATGCAGACGGGAAGGATCGGCGGTGACCGTACCTAGAACCGACACAGGTGCCCCTCGCCGAGAAGGCGAAGGCGTGTCGGGTTAATCCGCCTTAGGGAACTAGGCAAACTGGCCCCGTATCCTCGGTAGAAGGGGTGCCCGCGGTCCTTCGGGAACCGCGGGTCGCAGTGACAAGGGGGAGGCGACTGTTTAACAAAAACGTAGGGGGCTGCTAGTCCGAAAGGATGAGTACAGCCCCTGAGGCCTGCCCAGTGCCGGTGTGTGAAGACCGGTTTCAACCGGTTCAAGCCCCGGTAAACGGCGGCGGTAACTCTGACCGTCTTAAGGTAGCGTAATCCCTTGCCGTTTAATTGACGGCCTGCATGAATGGCTTAACGACCTCCCCGCTGTCCCAAGGCGGAACCCGGCGAAACCGCCTTTGTGGTGAATAGGCCACAGACCCCCAGAGGGAAGAGAAGACCCCGTGGAGCTCTGCGGTAGCCTGCCGCTGCCGTGCGCCTGGGGATGCATAGCGTAGGCGGGAGCCGTCGAAGCGACCCTTTCGGGGGCCGTGGAGGCGTCCATGTAACACCGCCCTTCCTCAGGTGTGCGGCTAACCCGGTTCCGGGGACACCGGTTGGTGGACCGCTTGGCTGGGGCGGTACGCCTCTGACAAGAGATCAGAGGCGCCCAAAGGTCGGCTCAGCCGGGTCAGAAATCCGGCGTAGAGTGCAAGGGCAAAAGCCGGCCTGACTGGACTGGGAAAAGCAACCAGTCCAGCCGCGAAAGCGTGGCCTAGCGAAACGCCGGGCGGCCTTGGTGGCTCCCGGTGATTACAGAAAAGCTACCCCGGGGATAGTCCCGGAGCAGGTGAGCGAAGTGAACGATTTTGAATACGGTTTTGTGATCGGTTCGACATCCGATGCAGCGATTTATCAGAGAAAACGGTGTGAATATATTATAGAATGGGAGCAGCGCAACAGAGCATGGCTCGAGCTAATAAAAAAGATTCTCGGTAAAGGAAAAATTACGCTGACAAAGAAAAACTACTGGCGTCTCAGGGTTTACTCAAAGAAAATATACATCGAGTCCAGAAATCTTTTTTCAAGACCAGTGACATTAAAAACAAAATCGCAAAACTTCAAGAAAGGCTTTATTCGCGGGTTATTCGATGCGGAAGGAAGTCTTCATTCATATAGATATCAGCTAAGAATTTTCTCTTCTAATAAACAGCTGCTCTATACAATTTCTGAGATATTAAATGAGTATGGAATAAAATCCTCAGTTTCTATTGGTACTTCTACGATATACGCTCTCTGTATCTATTCATGTCATGAGATCTCGAAGTTTTTTAAAGAGATCGGAACTTATCATCCAGAAAAAATAAAAAGATTTAAAAAACTGCTCCGGGACCCCTAAAATGGAGTCGTGGCGGGCGAGAGCTCCCATCGACCCCGCGCGTTGCTTCTCCGCTGTTGGCTCCCCCCCTCCTGGCCGTGCAAGAGCGGCCAAGGGTGCAGGTGTTCACTGATTAAAGGGGGACGTTAGCTGAGTTCAGATCGTCGTGATTCGGTGGGTCCGTGCTTCTAGTGGTCTGCCGAGAGGGAAGTATCCTTCGATGAAGGCAGAACACCTGAGCACGGAAAAGGGTGATGAAAGAACCGCCCCAACAGCAGGTAGCTGTTGAGCCTCATGATCAAAGGCCCACCGAACGGCATAGACAGATCGGTCTTTATCTTCTGGGGGTGTGGCACAGACCCGGTCGCTTATGCGGCCGAAAGCTCCCTGACCCGAAGGACGGACAAGTACGAAAGGAACGTCCGTCCGCGGCCTCTGGTCTACCGGTTGTCCTTCCGGGCACTGCCGGGCAGCCACGCCGTAGCGGATAAGGGCTGAAGGCATCTAAGCCCGAAGCCGCCGGGAAAAATAGGGAGCGGCTGGGGATAGACGATCCCCTTGATGGGACAGGGATGTAAGCTGCGAGCTTCGGCGAGCAGTTCAGTCCGCTGTCCCCAATGCCGTTTCTACCTCTGCCGGTCGAGCACCAAATAAAGTGATGAAAATGAGAAAGAGGAGAATGGCAGCACCACCCGGAATGGCAGGTATCGTTAGATATTACGAAGAGGATAAATCAAAAATAAAAATTAAACCGGAGCACGTCATAGGTATCGGCGTTACTCTCGTTGTTCTTGAACTTATTCTGGCATTAGTTTTTTAAACGATTTAATATTTTCTTCATTTTCAGCGCATCCCTTTCAAGAAGCGGACTTTCGCTTATTATGGTGATCTCGAGTTTTCTTTTCAGCAATTCCTTTGCAAGTTCTTCGAAGCTCGGCCTAGAATTTATCGGTATATGACTTCTCTCGCCTTTTATGGTAAACGTTATGCCTGAAAAGTGCGAGTGAAGTTTTTCTGGATTCAGTTTAGAAACCGTTTCAAAAACACTCCGGTAATCTATCCGACCTCCGTTTCTTGCGTATATATGCGCAAAATCTATAACGGGAGCGCACCCGCAGATCTCCGAACATAAATCAACAACCTCTTCGAGGGTTCCCCACTGCGAAACTCTTCCGGTAGTTTCCAGGCCGATCACGACATTCCATCCTCTTTTTTTCACAAATTCCGAGATTTCCCTGCAGGCAGAAAATATCGCTTTTTCCGCTTCTTCTCTGTTTTTTCCGTAATATCCTGCGTGAACCACAACGATTTCTGCACCCATTAATGATGCTATTTTTGCGCTTTTAAGAATTCTGGTTTTGCTTGCTTTCACCTTTTCCGGGTCCGTTGAGGCAAGGTTTATATAATAAGGTGCGTGCACCGACAGTTCGATACCGAGTTCCTTTGCCAGATCCTTTATCTCTCTTGCTTTTTTCTCTGAAAGGTAAACAGACCTCACGAACTCTATTTCCATGGCTTCGAGTCCGAGCCGATGGACCTCTCTGAGCCCCTCTTCGGTCGTTGAACACGTTGTGGGTATTCCAGCAGGCCCGAATTTTATCATACCGAAAAATATATTAACTGCGATATTTAAAATAGAAAACGTGAGCGGACAGTATATCAAAAGAGCAGTAAGGGCTTATAAAAGAAACATACTACCACTCGTTCTAATACTTTTAGCATTCTACGGTGTTTCCTCGATCATTGCGGTTCCGTTTATCATTCTTCCACTGAACAAAGCCTTTGTTGACGGTTCTGTCAGCGAAATGCTTCTTCCCATAGCTGTTGGCTGGTCGTTGCTGATCGTTGTCGGAAGTATTTTTTACGGAGGGGTTGTTTCGGCCTTTCAGGCTTCGCTCAGGGGAAAAATTGGAATAGATGCCATGATACCCGGACTCAAAAAATTCTTTGACGTGGCGCTTGCGAACGCCGTAAATTTTCTGATACTTTCGGTTATTTTTCTCGCTTCGGTGGTGTGGTCATCCCTTGTGCTGGTTTTTGCGCAAAACGAATGGATAGTCATGTTTTCTTTGATATCTCTTTTTATAATTTTATCGGTCCCGTTCATGTTTGTTTCGCATGCGGTCGTTATCGATAATTCGGGCCCGCTCGAAAGTGTAAGAAAAAGCTATTCTGCCGTAAAAAAGGATTATTTCACGGCGTTGGGTCTGGTCACAACTTTCGTTGTTTTCGTTCAGGCTTTCTCTATGATACCGGTCATCGGTGATGGCATACTTCTGTTTATTCTCATTCCGATCTTCGGTCTCGCGCTCACCGATTTCTATCTGAGGAAAAAATGAGCTACGTCGCCAGATTCATCGAAGAGGCAAGAAAGGGCAAATCCGCTGCCTGGGAGTACGTGAGGTCCTTAAACGAGGAAGATGTGAGAAGGATCTTGCGCACATACGGTGTGCCGGTTCCCGAAAACGATGGCTGGGCACGGGAAAGAGCTTTCAGAGTTCTCAGAGATGAGGCGATCAGGAAGGACAGGAAATTAATAAACAATCTCATTTAGCTTTGTGCGAACGAATCAGCAAAATTTAAAAATAAACACATTCCAATAAGCTCTATGGCACTGACGTTTTCCGAATACCAGAAGGAAAGCAGGAAAACCGCTGTATATCCGCGGGGTATAATTTATCCCGCCTTGGGTCTCGGCGGTGAGGCCGGAGAGGTGCTGGAGAAGATCAAAAAAATAATCAGGGACAGGGAAGGTAAAGTGGATGCCGAGGTGCTGGAAAAAATCTCGAAGGAACTCGGTGATGTCCTGTGGTACATCGCCCAGCTCTGCACAGAACTTGGGCTCGATATGGAAGAGGTTGCAAGGAAGAACCTCGAAAAATTATTTTCGAGAAAGGAGCGCGGGGTTCTCAAAGGAGAAGGCGATGAAAGATAATCACGGTCTTACCACCGTTCCGACCCTCTGACCGAGCAGAGCCTTTCTCAGATTCCCGGGTTTAAGACCGCTTAAAAATACGGCTTCCACACCGGATGAGATTATCTCCTTCAGTTTTCTCGCCATGCCTCCGGTCACATCGTGCGTTACCGCGCCGGAAACCGTTTCAAGAACTTCTCCGAGGTTCTTTCTGTTAACTTCCTCTATTCTTTTGGCATCCGGGTGGAGCTTCGGGTCTGCGGTATAGATGCCGTCCACGTCGGTGCAGTGTATTGTTTTTTCGCATTTCAGCCTCTTCGCGAGATACGGAAGAATTTCATCTCCGGAAAGAATGGAACACCCTTTCTTTTCATCAACAGCAGGGACACCGTACAGTACGGGTACCAGACCGAGTCTTATCATTTCCTTCAGAGGTCCGACGAAGAGTTTTTTAAGCTGACCGTTGTTCATGATAGCAGCAGCTGACGGCTGGTACGGAACTGCCGGGATGCCTGATTCGATCAGATATTTTGTGAAAAGAACGTTGAGCTCGTTCTGTAATCTCTGAGTTTCTGCGAACGCCACGGTTTTTCCGTTCAGACCTTTATGGATACCTGTTCTCTTAACTATCGGATGTCCGTACGAACCCGCACCGTGAATTATTACCATTTTGTTTCTGTAAACAGAAATTTCGGAGGCAAGCCTTTTCATTATTTTTTTCCTTGGCTTCGGATACTCGCTGGTTTTATCCGTTATGACCGAGCCGCCGATCTTGAGTATCAGCATCAGTATTCCCTTTCTACGAGGAAATCCACGAAGGCTTTGAGCTTTTTCTTTGCTTCCGATTCAGGGAGGAGTTTGTCTATCTCGTTCCATGTTTCTCTTATTAGTTTTCTTGAAAACTCCTTTGCGTATTCCACGGACCCGTATTTTTTGAGAATTTCTATTGCCTCTTTTTTCAGTTCCTCATCGTCCGTGTGCATGTTGAGAATTTCGAGAAGTCTTCTTCTGTCTTCTTCGCTTGCCTTTCTCAGAGTATGTATAACCATCAGCGTGCGTTTTCCTTCCTTTATATCGTTTCCGAACGACTTTCCGAACTTCTTTCTGTCGGCTATTATGTCGAGAACGTCATCCTGTATCTGAAAAGCCACGCCGATCGTCTCCGCGAACTTGCCGATTTTTTCTACCACATCGTCTGGCGCACCGGCGAGAATGGCTGCAAGCTTTGCCGAGAGTCTTGCAAGTGTACCCGTCTTGAATGCACACATCTGAAGATATTCCTCTTCCGTTATATTATCCGCATTTGCTATTCCTTTGTGCCAGGCTATATCCATGGCCTGACCGAAGTGGATGTTTATCATTTCCTGGAAATACGTTTCATAAATTCTTTTTTTGGTTCTTTCGTCCAGGTCTTTGTTTTTGAGAAAAGCTATCATGGGAAGGAAGTACATGACAGAGCCGGCGTTGATCGCGATGTCGATGCCGAAAGTTTTATACGTACACGGAAGACCCCTTCTCAGATCTGCAGAATCTTCTATGTCATCGTGGATGAGACTTCCGTTATGGATTATTTCCGGGACAAGTACGAAGTCCTTGTATTTTTCAGGGTCAGCGCCGAGTGCTTCGAGAACGAGGAGAAAAAGAGCAGGTCTCCAGCGTTTTCCGCCTCGGTCCAGAAACTCCCATATCGGTTCGGATATTGCCTTTGTGGGTGCCTGTGTGTTGAATTTATATCTGGGTTTGCCGCATATGAATTCCATGGATTTTTCATCAAAAACTCTGGGAATCCATTTTTCTATTATCCTGTCGATCTCCGGCCTCTTCTCTTCCAGAATTCTGACTATATCCATCTCAACACCCTTTCAACGCTCACATCGTTCTAGTTTTCACATGGTTTCTATTACGGTCCTATAACAGGGGTAGTATTTATTACCATTATAATCTCGTGGGTTATAACAGGATCTCGGGTACGGACAATCTCCACATCTGTTATGACCCTTATACTTGGGCTCCGGTGTTTTGTATACACTAATTTCCATCATACCCACAGAATTGGGTTCGGCGGTATATAAATCTTACTACGACGATTCACGAAAGGAGATACCAGCCGTAGATAAAGAAGAGGTAGGCAAGAAGCATGCCGGCACCAAGGATTTTTCCGGACCTGCTGATCGCAAAGTAAAAGAAAATATTAACAGTTATTGATACGAGAACCAGGATTCTTAGAGGTATGTCCAGAACTACAGGGGAGACTATCGATGTGAACGCAAGAATCAGCGTGCTGTTTGCAAGCACGGAACCGAGGATGTCGCCTATCAATATTCCGGGGCTTCTTTTTACGGCCGATACAGCCACCACGAGCTCCGGAAGCGATGTGCCTACAGCTATAACAGTTGAACCGATGAATCCTTTTGAGACCCCGAGAAGTTTTACGAGTTCTACGGCCGATTCGACCACGAGCTTCGATGAGAGAAGAACAAGAGAAACGAAGAAAAGCGCGGATAGGCACGATTTTGCACTCTCAACGCTTTTCAGGCCCCTGAACCTTGGTTTTCTCTCCTCGAGGCCGTAACCTTCGGTATAGGTCTTTCTGCAGAACGACCAGAAAATGTAAAGACACACGAGGGCAAACCCCCACCATGCATCTATAAAAACAAGCGGAAGGGAAACCGCGGAGGCAGCGACGAGAATTCTTTTCGATTCTGCGATGTCTCTTTCTTCGAAACTTACACGGCTGATAAGCATAACAAGACCGAAGACCAGAAGTATGTTCGCGATGTTCGAGCCGAAGATGTTTCCTATACTTATCTCGGGAACCCCCTGAATCGAGGAAACAACGGCAACACCGAGTTCCGGTATGGATGTGGTCACGGCTACCAAAAGGAACCCGGCAGCTATTTCACTTATACCAGAAACCCTTGAAAACCTGAGAACAGCCTTTACCGTTTTTTCACCCGACCATATAAGCAGACCCAGGCCTGCGATGAGGAAAATCAGCTCCTGCATAAAACCTTTTTATTTACGGAATTTTTTATAAAATTCATGCCCCTTAAAAGGGACATAGGGTTGCTCGAGGCAACTATCTACGGCATAGGCCTGATCCTCGGTGCGGGTATCTATACTTTAATAGGTGAGGCTGCCGGTGAGGCCGGGAACGCACTCTGGCTTTCCTTCGTCCTCGCTGCGTTCATAGCATGTCTCACAGGCCTGAGCTACGCCGAACTTTCGTCAAGATTTCCCAGGGCAGGTGCTGAGTTCGTATTTGCAAGAAAAGCGTTCAGAAACAGTTTCATCCCGTTTATGGTGGGTTATCTTACCATAGCCACCGGCGTGGTCTCCGCTGCAACCGTTGCTCTTGGATTCGGTGGTTACTTTTCCGCTGTGACAGGAGTGGAGCCGATCGTTGCCGCAGGGGTGCTAATAGTTTTACTGAGCTATCTGAATTACCGAGGGATAAAGGAGTCCTCGTACATGAATATCGTTTTCACTGCCGTAGAGCTTTTCGGACTTCTTTTCATAATATTCATCGGTCTTCCGTACCTTGGTTCTGTGGATTATTTCGAGGCCCCTTCGATCACTGGGATATTCACGGCCGCCGTTCTGATATTTTTTGCCTACCTAGGTTTCGAAGAAATAGCCAATATCGCCGAGGAGACAAAGCGTGCCAGGCGGGCCGTTCCGCTCGCGATTATAATTTCCATAGCCGTCACAACACTCGTTTACGTTCTCGTTGCCCTTTCCTCTATTTCCGTTGTTCCGTGGGAGGAATTCTCTCGTTCATCGGCACCGCTGGCAGAGGTCTCCGAAAGAGCCGTTCCGGGCTCGTCCGGGATGTTTTCGATAATAGCTCTCTTTGCAACCGCAAATACCGTTTTAATCCTGCTCATAGTGACTTCCAGGATGCTGTACGGAATGTCCAGAAACGGGGTTTTCCCGAAGAAACTTTCCAGGGTCCACCCAAAGAGAGGAACGCCGTATCTTTCGGTTTTCCTCGTGGGTGCGCTTTCGCTTCTTTTCATAGGCTTCAATATCGGTACAGTTGCCGAGATCACGAATCTGGGTGTTTTCCTCATATTCCTTTCGGTGAACGTTTCCCTGATACTCATTCGTCTCAGAAAAGGCTTCGGTAGAGGGTTCACGCTTCCCCTTAATATAGGAAGGTTCCCCGTCATTCCGGCAATCGGAGCGGTTTTCTGTGTATACATGCTTACTTTTTTCAGTCTCGAGGCTCTGATCGTTAACGCGGTTATTATCGGTTTCGGAACCATCCTTTATTTCTTAGCTCTTCGATTACGCGCGGAAAGGCGATTCTGAACCACGGTGTGAATTTCTCGGGGCTTCTCTCCATTTCCTTTTTCACTTCTTCAGGTGTGAACCACGCCCATCCGTCAGCTTCCTCAGGGTTCGGATCTATTTTACCTTCGTATCTTCCGATCAAAACGTAGTCGTATTCGTACTCTGTAAGCCCGTTTTCGAAGTCTGCCTTGTAGATGAACGGAAAGAGAATTTCGAGATCGCACTCAAAGCCCATTTCCTCGCGGAGCCTTCTCCTTGCAGCTTCCATGACACTTTCTCCCGGCCTCGGATGGCTGCAGCAGGTGTTCGTCCAGAGACCCCCGCAGTGGTATTTCGAGTCTGCCCTTTTCTGTAAAAGCAGCCTGCCTTTCGAATCGAAAATGAAAATGGAAAATGCCCTGTGGAGCTTTTTCTCTCTGTGTGCCTTTAGCTTTTCTTCTGTACCGATTTCCCTGTCGTTTTCATCAACGAGGACAACGAGTTCCATAGAAATAAATTAATATTCTCATTTTAAAACCTTTCTTATGCTCGAAAAATATCTTCTCGCGGGAAAAATCGCGAGAGAGGCCCTGGAATACGGAAAGAAACTGATCAGGCCCGGAAAAAGGCTGCTGGATATCGCCGAAAGGGTCGAGGCCAGGATAGTTGAACTCGGCGGAAAACCGGCATTTCCGGTGAACATATCCCTGAACGATGTTGCGGCGCACGATACGCCTGAAAAAAACGATGAGAGAACGATAGGAAAGGATGATTATGTGAAGCTTGACGTCGGTGTTCATGTGGACGGGTTCATTGCGGACACCGCTTTAACCGTGAGACCCTCTGGGAAGGACGAACTGATAAGGTGCGCCGAAGAGATGCTGAAGGCAGCTATAGAGGTTTTTCGTCCGGGAACAGAGCTTTCCGCTATCGGTAAGCTCATCCAGGATGTGGCCTCGGGTTTTGGTTTTTCCTCTGTAAGGAACCTGACCGGTCACGGTCTCGGCAGATTCGATTTACATGCCGGGTCTGTGGTACCCAACGTTTACGTGCCGGTGAAGAAGAAAATCGTTGAAGGCGAGGTGTACGCGATTGAGCCTTTCTGTACACCCGGGGACGGTGTGGTGAAAGAGGAAAATTGCGCGTTTATTTACAGATGGGTGAGGGATGTCGGCGTCAGGGTTCCTGCTGCAAGGAAGATACTTGATCTCGGAAAAAATAAATTCAGCAGGCTTCCGTTTGCCAAGAGGTGGGTGGATATTCCGGAAGGTATGCTCGAGATTTCGTTGAAAAAGCTTACCGAAGCGGGCGCACTTCATCCTTACATGGTTCTCAGAGAGGTTTCCGGGCAGCCCGTTGCACAGGCGGAACACACGGTCATCGTCTCAGACGA
>JAADFI010000038.1 GCA_013152905.1 Microcaldota archaeon | reverse complement strand
ACAACTATACCGGATATCAGAGGTGCGAGAAACATCGCAAGAAATCTCATGGAAGTTGTGGTCTCGTTGAGCATCTCGAGGATCTCTTCCTTTACGTTGTGAACACCCTTGAGGTATCTCGAAACCGTCAGCATCGACATGGAGGCAACGTGTACACCCTTCTTCGACGACTCCACTATGACCTGCATAACCGATCTTATGAGTCTTGACGGAAACCTCCATACCGCACCGTAGTTTTTATCGAACAGAGCCTGCGAAAATGTCATGCCGAGTTTTTTCATGTTCACGCTTACCTGAAGGAAAAGTTCGGATATTTTGAGATTTCTGAGATTTTCCCACGCCCGATCCACGGCTACTTCGACGGGTATCCCACCGGCGATCTGATTCCCGAGCTGAAAGAGCGCCTCGGAAAATTCCCTTTCTATTTTTTCAACATCCTTTCTCACCTTCATCTTCTGGAACGAATCGAGAAGACAGTAGATAAAAATACCCAGCCCGATACCGGAAACTATTATCACGGAATAGAACACCGCCTGGAATGTCTCGGGTCGACCGATACCGGTAAAACCGAAGAGCACAACGGGGAGCGAAACCATGAGGGCGAAAGGCCAGACCGGAAGGGAAACCTTACCGAGCCGGAATTTTCCCATGGGTGGTACATCCTTTGCCTGCGAAACGTCGGGCTGAGAAAAAGTCGGCGGCTTTGTTTTGAGTATATGGTTCATGTACCACAGAAGGAAAAGCGGAAGCACGAGGTCGTAACCCAAGAAGATAAAAACCGGCTTCACCTGCTCGGACATGAAAAGAACAACAACCGGAAGCATCACGAGACCTATTATCGGCAGGAGAACGCCTATCGCGTGTATGAGCATTACAGGTAACCTCAGCTTCATCGCGTAGTGCTTCATCCTCTCCCTTGTTCCGTTCAGGATAACGTTTATCGCCTCATCGAGAACTATGTTCCTTCTTTCACCGCTTTCGAGGGTGGAGTTTCTCAGAAGATGCAAGGCCTCGGAAAATTCCTCGACCCTGTCCTTCCATCTGGTAAGATACGCGACCACCGCCTGGTCAACGGAATCGTAAACCCCGACTTCAACGTCCCACAGCAGTTTTTTCAGATCCCATGAGAGCGGCCCCGTCAGGTTTTCCGCCGCGAACCGTATAGCACCTTCAAGCTGCGGAGAATTTCTCATGTATATAACCATGTAAAGTACTGCCAGAACCATATCAGATGCCATCCTGACCTGAACCACATTTGCCCTGTAAGAGGGATACGAATAAATGCCGTACCCGAGTATCAGCGAGATCAGGAGGAGGACGAGAAAGAAAAGCGGTCCCACAGCACCGGTGAAGAGAAGAAAAAAGGAAAGAAACATGCCGATTCCCATGGCCGCCGTTGCCAAGGACATGACGCCTTTCGGGGTCACGTTGAGGTAGGCCGATTCTATTTCGTTTTCGAGCTTTGCCCTCGTTTTCGGGTCCGGTTCAACTCCGATTTTTTCGAACAGTCTGCACAGCTTTTCAAACAGCGACCTCGGTTCGCGTTTTATTTCCCTGAGAAACTGCCTGTAATCCGAGCTGTAGGGCTGAAACTCCTCCTTCGGAAGCTCGATACCCGGCTTTATTTCCCTGAGAACCTTTCTTATCTGTTCCTTCCTTATTTTCTCGAGTCTTTTTTCGTACTCCTTCTTTTTATCCCTGAAAAACATACAATTACTGTTTTGGTTTCGCGGATTAATAAATCTGGGGGAAGGATCTATCGGTATTGCCGATACCGAAAATTATATAAAAATCGGTATTCTGAATACCGATATGGAAATCGAAGTCCTTATCGACCAGAATC
The DNA here is from genome assembly GCA_013152905.1 of Microcaldota archaeon. Classification (GTDB taxonomy): domain Archaea; phylum Aenigmatarchaeota; class Aenigmatarchaeia; order Aenigmatarchaeales; family JAADFI01; genus JAADFI01. The sequence continues at coordinate 13,910 of JAADFI010000038.1, read as the reverse complement.
CGTGGTGGAAGGACAGAAAGCTCATAGAGAAGGATTACGATATCCTTAAGTGGAAATCGAAAAAGTACAGGTGGGTGCCGAAAATCGTAGATGAAATAACGCTCGAACCGTTTTCGCTTCACATGATCACCGGCCCGAGACAGGCGGGAAAGACGACGGCCATCAAGCTTTTGATAAGAAAACTGCTGAAAAAAGTTGAGCCGGAGAGTGTGTTTTACTTCAACTGCGAGGAGCTGAAGGACTACAGGGAACTGATCGGTGTACTGGAAGCGTATTCGGACTTCAGACGGGGGGTGGGAATAAAAAATTCGTTCATTTTTCTGGACGAAATAACATCCCCGGTCGAATGGTACAGGGGGATAAAATCCCTTATCGAAAAGGGTAGGTTTCTGAGGGACGTTGTGGTTCTGACCGGTTCGAGCAGCGTGAACATTAAAAAACATACCGAACTGTTTCCAGGAAGAAGAGGTAAGGGGAAAAACTTCGTTCTTCTACCGCTTTCTTTCAGGGAATTCGTTCGCGTGATGCGGCCCGAGATTTACAAAAAAATAAAACCTGTAAAAAATCTGCGTGTGAAGGATCTGCTCAGGGCATCGCTTAACGCACTTGTGTTCAAAAAGGAGCTGAACGAGCTGCTGGAGACCTACCTCCGTACAGGCGGTTTCCCTCTCGGGATAGAAAACATCGAGGAAGCAAAAAGAACGTATCTGAGCTGGATAAAAACTGAAATTTTAAAATCAGGCAGGAGTATAACCGTTGCAAGGGAAATAATCAAGGCTCTGCTCGAAAAGCTCCAGACACCGGTCAGTTGGGAAGGTATCTCAAAGGAGATAGAGATAAAATCACCGAAGACTGTCTCGACTTACGTCGAGCTTTTCCGTTCGATGTTTTCGGCCGTCGTGCTTCATCATGTGGATATAGCCAGCAAAACCCTTAAGTTCGGGAAGAACAAAAAAATTCATTTTATCGACCCACTGCTTTTTTATATCTTTGAAGAGTGGTGTATAACTAGGATAAGGAACCCTGAAAGCGCGCTTGCCGAGTCGGTCGTGGCTGTACATTTAGCCAGGTATTTTGCGAAAAAACACGGAAGAAGCGAACTCGATGAAGGTATCGGTTACTGGAGGAATTCCTCTGAAGTCGATGTGATACTACTTGAAAGTACTTTAAAAGGCTTCGAGGTTAAATGGAGCGATAAATTCGAAATCAAAGAACCGAAAGGATTGAAGGAATTCGTTGTGATCTCGAAAAACAGCTTTTCCGAGAATCCTCCCGTGATCCCGCTGAGCGTTTTTCTTTCAGTTCTCGAGGCATAAGCAACCGAAAAGCTTATATTACTTTACGGTAATAAAAATAGGGGTGTTACCTTGTCCGAATATCGTAAACATTTCAAACCGAAATGGTTGGAGAAGCAACAAGAAAGTTTAAGGCGTTTCGCGGCAAACGTGAGACAAACAAAGAACGGTGACCTGGTAGACCGGTACCGCGTGGTAGAGCCCCATCAGGCATATATAATAAGAGAAATCAAGGCTCAAACATGCGGTGACTGGATAAATGTAACAACGATCTATGAATGGAACGGGAGAGTTATCGCTGAAATTATCGATGGGAAACTTATATATTGTCTTCCGGGCTATAGGATAAAATTAGACACCGGAGGAAAAATCGAAATCGAAAAGGGGGAAAGTGAAGCGAGAGTGAACGAAGATGCGCTAGCACGTCTTCTATCTGCTGCTGAAAAAATAGAAGTAGATAAGGTGGAAGGTACACCGGATGAAAAATTTCCCGAGGCCTTTTGCGAAAAAATCAGACGAGAGCAGCCTTGGATTTCGCCCGGTTTTTAAACCAGGCCAACCATTCGTTAAAAACCAGCTCGGTGTCTATGGAACCGAGCTCCCTTTTCGATCTTTCCGCGAGAATATGCATCATCTGGTTGGATGCCACGGTTGTCTCGGCTTCGAGAAGCTCGGGTTTTTTGAGCCTTTCCGAGATCTCCACCATCGACCCGAAGATACGCGCCCTCAGGTTTATGTTTTCCCAAACCCTGTCCCACCTACCGGCCCATTCCCTTATCTTTTTGGAAATTTCGTTGAGGATGAAACTTTCACCGTTGAGAAGTATATCCGTCGGTCTCAGAGAATCCTTTTTGGCGGAATACTCCATGAGATTTATGAAGCCACCCTCTTCCACCGGATCCTCTTTCCAGTGCTTTCTTACCTCGGTTATCTCAACTACTCTCCTGAACGTGTGAAGCCCGTCCGCTGTTTTTATTCTGTTGCAGATTATCACGAGGTCTGTTGCCTTAAACGATGTCGGAGGTACGCCCAGGTCGTTAACCACCCTGTCGAAGACACCGTATGCCGATTCGCCGTGAATCGTGCCGGCAACAACGTTTGCCAGAGCCCCTATCCTCATGGCTTCGTAAAGCGCTATCGCCTCCCTGCTTCTCACCTCACCTATTATGAGACAGGAATCACCGAGTCTGAGAGCGGTTCTCAGGGCTTCTTCCGCCGGAAGCTCGGTTTCCACCCGTGTTATCACCGAGCGGGATTTCAGCCTTTCGATGTTGTATCCGAGTTTTCTCAGATATTCGACCGGAAGCTCGAGCGTGTCCTCCACGGTAACTATTCTGTATCTCGGCATGATTTCAAGCATGCAGCTTCCGAGAAGCGAGGTTTTTCCGCTGGATCTTGTACCGGCTATGAGGTACGTCCTTCCGTAATCGGTTACGAAGCTGAGCAGTCCGGCGGCGAGGGGATCGAAAAACTTGTGTTTAACGAAAAGCGGAAAGGTCCACGGTCTGTCTCTGTGTCTTCTGAGAGCGAACGCAAGACCGTCGGGTGAAAGTCGCGGATATATGCACGCAACTCTGGCCCTGCCGCCGGGAACCACGGTTTCCGTGTCAAGAACCGGGTTCGCCTCGTCCAACGGTCTGCCGGAAATCAAACGGAATCTCGTTGCCCATCTCTCCCCATCCGTTCGTGTGGGTATCAGATTGGTTTCACATTCTTCGAAATCCGCGTGGAAAATAAACACCGGCACAGTACCCAGAGGTGAGTTGATATAAATATCCTGGACCTTTTCATCCGCAAGGAGAACCTCAAGTATGCCCAGACCTGCAGTGTACCTGGTAAGGATTCCGCTGAGCTTCTCCAGCTGTTTTTTCGTCAGGGTTTTACCGCTCTGTTCGGCGAGATCGCGCAGGAGTTCGATACCGATATTGTAGAATATTTCCCTCATCTTTTCCTGGTCCTTCATCTCGAACTCTTTCGGCCGTCTTTCCTCGAGAATTCTCCTTGCGCCATCGAGAAGTATGTACTCGTCCTCGGAAAGTCTGAACTCCGGCGGAATTACGTGGTAGAAGTACCTCACGCTTCCAGGGATTTTATATATCTCTATCTGGACATCGCCTATCTGATATCTTTTGACCGCCTCACCCTGCGGAGGCTGGGCCATGTACTTGGTATACATGAAGTTCGGTCTTATGGAAGGATGGAAAAACTCCCGGTATAGACTTCTATCACCCACATGATAACCCGTCAGGTACGGTTTTGCCATTTTTATCAGCTGACAGCGATCAAGTATCTCCTTTAACGGAAGAAGAACGTTTTCAAGATAAAGCCTGAAACACCTTCCATACTGGGGCGACTTTGATTTTACCTTTGCATGCCTTATCTCCCTTATCAGATTAACGTAAGCTCCTATGGGGTCGCCACGGAGCTGACCGGTAACAAGCTCCTGTAACCAGGAAAACCATGCAGGATGAAAGTTTTCACATCCCTTGGGAAGCTTTTTTATGGATACCAGCCTTTTGTCCCTGAGTATAGTCGTGATAGCATCGGCTATCTCGAGAAGAAGTTTTGTCTGGAACGAATCGTATTCGTACTCACGGTTCTCGGCAAGAATTATCCCATTGACCCTTCGCTCGGCAATAAGGCTGTCGATAACCTTTGCCATTATAACTTCCGAGTCCTCGAGCGAAGCCCCGTATATCGATCCCAAGCAGTTTATTCTGAGAATACCGTCCTTAACCTCGGTTTCGAAAACCATCTGGTCACCTTTTATTAAATTCTAATCCATAAGTTATAAATATTGACTTTACATTAATATTTTTGGTTATATGCCGGCAAAAGAGCTCCAAACCATCCTGGAAGAAATTGTAAGAAGGGTTAACGATCACGGAAGACGTCTCAGACTTCTGGAAGAGAGGTCAAGAGCGATCGAAACCAGAATAGGTTCGGCCGAAGACGCTATTCTGAGGAATTCCGATATAATAAGAAAGGAAATAGAAAAACTCAGGACCAAGCTCTCGGAAATAGATACAAAAATTCTGAAACTCGAAAACGATATCGCAAAACTCACGAAAGAGATGTCGAAAACGGCGAAAAAAATAGAGCTTCAGGAGCTTGAAAATCTGATAAACCTTTACTCACCGCTGAGGAGCAGATTCGTCACAAGAGAGGAAGTAAAACGCATGATAGAGGAAAATTTAAATAAAGAAGAAACCTAAATATAAGGTGGATGCGGAATGCCGTTTTTTAGACGCGCCAAGGAGAAGGAAAAGGAACCGGAGTACGTGCCGGTAGAACTCGTCCAGAAACTGGCAGCCCAAGGACTTTCCGAAGCCGAAATAATCTCTCAGCTCCGAAAACAGGGTTTTAGCTCGTCTCAGATCGACAAGGCACTTACCGCTGCGATAAAGTCTAAGGTAGGCGGGCCGCAACCACCCGTGGAGAGAACACCTCCGCAGACCAAACCACCCGAACCCGTGCAACCGCAGATGCCGCAGCAGATTTCTCCTCCGTTACCGCCTTTACCTGCTACACAGCAAAAACCGCCGGAAATTCAGATTCCCCAGCCTACCCCACCGAAAGAGGAGGTCGAACCGCAGATAACCCTTGAAGAACTCATCGAAGGTATAGTTGCCGAGAGATGGGAGGAGCTTGAAGAAAAACTCAAAAGATTCGAGGAAAGGGATAAAAAGCTGCAGGAACAGGTGGAAGAACTGAGGAAAAGAGTTGAAGAGGTCGAGAAACTCGCAACCGAGTCCAAGAAAACCCTGCTGGGTAAAATCGAGGAATTCGACGAACACGTAGCCGGTATTGAAGGAAGGGTAGGTTCGATAGAAAAGGCGTTCAAGGATTTCCTCCCGGAACTTACGGAGAATATCAGGACCATGCAGGAGCTCGTTGAAAGAATGAAGGCAAGGGAAGCCTAATAGCTGAGCTTCACAACCGGTACCATTTTTATTCTGAATCCGTTCTTTGTAACGATTTTTTTCATCAGCCGTACACCACAAGGGATTCTTTCACGTTGTATTTTTTCATGAACCAGAGAAGATTTTTCAGCTTCGGTTAAAACCAGTACAGACCCGATACTGGGAACAGCTCCTCACCGACTTTAAGAAAATCTATTTCTCTGTTTCCCTCGGATGTGGACCACCGGACTTTCGTATATTCTTCCGGTGTCTGTTTTCGAAAAATACGCAAGACCGTAGTTGTTGAGAAAATTCTCGGAAGCTTGATGTATTCGGACGCCGTTTCATCTTCGCTTTTAACTATTTCCGGGAACGGTTTTTTGATATAATCATCGAATACCAGGTTTTCCGTAGTAGAGCTCGCACACTTCCTTCTAATTCAGAACGAATATTTTTTTCGTTCTCAAAAAGAACAAAAAGAGCGCACCGGCCCTACTTGGCCGGTACAACCTCCAGACACATCCCGGCAGCGACCGTCTGACCCATGTCCCTGATCGCGAATCTTGCAAGCTCCGGGATCGTCTTCACACTCTCTATGACCATCGGTTTTGTAGGTACACACTTAACTATCGCTGCATCTCCGGTCTTCAGATAGTCCGGGTTTTCCTGTATGGTCTCACCTGTCTTCGGGTCTATCTTCTTGAGTATCTCAACTATCTTGCACGCAACCTGCGCGGTGTGACAGTGGAATACCGGTGTGTAGCCCTTGGTGATGACACTCGGGTGGTTGAGAACGATTATCTGTGCCGTGAACTCCTTCGCCACTGTTGGTGGATTGTCCGGGTGACCGACTACATCTCCTCTCCTTATATCGTTCTTCCCGACACCCCTGACGGAAAAGCCGATGTTGTCCCCGGGCTTTGCTTCAGGTATCTGTTCGTGGTGCATCTCTATCGACTTAACCTCTCCCTTAACACCGGCAGGCTCGAAAACAACGGTGTCACCGGTCTTGAGAACACCTGTTTCAACCCTTCCTACAGGGACCGTACCGATTCCCGTGATGCTGTATACGTCCTGCACTGGAATTCTGAGCGGTTTGTCTATCGGTTTCTCGGGGACTTCGAACTCGTCGAGTGCCTCAACTATCGTCGGCCCGTCATACCAGGGCATTTTATCCGATTTCTTCACCACGTTGTCCCCGTGATATGCGGAGACCGGTACGAACCTTATCTTCGAGGTATCGTAACCCGCGGACTTAAGAAGCTTCTCGACATCCGCCTTCACGGCGTCGTACTTTGCCTGATCGTAGTTAACCGCGTCCATTTTGTTGATAGCCACTGCAAGCTGGTTCACGCCGAGAACCTTTATCAGGAAGACGTGCTCCTTGGTCTGTTCCATCACACCGTCGGTGGCCGCAACAACCAGTATCGCTGCGTCCGCCTGGCTGGCACCGGTAATCATGTTTTTCACGAAGTCCCTGTGACCGGGAGCGTCGATGATGGTAAAGTAATACTTCTGCGTGTCGAACCTCTTGTGCATGATATCTATGGTAACTCCTCGCTCTCTCTCCTCCTTGAGTCTGTCCATGACGAAAGCGAACTCAAACGTCTCCTTTTTTCGTTCCTTTGCCTCCTCCTTAAGTTTTCTCAGCTCTTCCTCCGGAATGTTCCCGGTGTCGTAAAGCAACCTGCCGACAAGAGTCGATTTTCCGTGGTCTACGTGACCTATGGTCACGAGGTTCAGATGAGGTTTTTCTGCCATTACAAATCACCCCTTGAATATTTTGATATTTTTTAAGTTTCTTATACCCGATAATATTTATAAAGATTACGTCAGAACTCCCTTTATGCGGATACTGATTCAGGTACCGGAGGGGCTTAAAACCAGGGCACTTCGCATAGCCGAAGAATTCGAAAGAAAAGGTGCTACCGTTTTTATTTCGTGCGAACCGTGTTACGGCGCATGCGACCTGCGGCTGAGGGAGAGAGACGAACTGGGAGCGGAAAAGCTTGTTCACTTCGGCCACGAAGGTCCTGAAATCCCGGGAGTCGAATACGTGCCGCTCATAGAGAAAATCGATATAAGGGATATTCTGGCAAGGAACCTGGAAAAGCTGCATGGATACAGAACCATAAGAATCTGCGCGAGCCTGCAGTTCTGTGAAGCCGTGTTCCAGGCAGCTGAGGTTCTTTCGACAAACGGTTTCGAACCGGTAATATCAACACCACCCGGACTCAGACCGGGACAGATCCTGGGATGCGACACCAGGGCAGCAGAAGGTCCGTGTGATGCCGTGCTGTTCATAGGCTCCGGTAGGTTCCATGCAAGGGGTATAGGGAAAAAGCCTGTTTTCGTTCTGGACATCGAGAAAGGAACCGTTTTCGAGATAGGGATAAACGAGAGGAAGTATACCGTTGCACTCGAACTCGCGAAACATTCTTCGGTTTTCGGCATACTCGTTTCAACCAAGCCAGGACAGAAAAAGGTGGAGACGGCGCTCGAGGTAAAAAAGGTTCTCGAAGAAAACGGCAAAAAGGCATTTATACTCGTTTTCGACGAAATAAAAAAGGAAAAGCTCATGGGGATAGATGTTGACTGCTACGTGAACACGGCGTGCCCGAGAATAGTCGAGGATGACCTCGGAAAACCGGTTGTGAATGCCGGAGATATCTTAAAAATATTTAAACGATCGAACGAAAATAAATGTGATGGACGTTAAAAAAATCGCTTCGGAGGCAAGAATAACCCTTACGGAAGAGGAGATTGAAAAATTCTCAAAGGAACTGATGAAAATCGAGGAAGCGTTTTCCGAAATCGACGAACTGGAAATATCCGACGAACCGTGCTTTCATCCTCTCGAGGTCAAGCCCGACCTCAGGGAAGACGAGCCGGGAGAAACCCTGACGTCCGAAGAGGCTCTTTCGAACGCTGAATCCGAAGACGGGTTTTTCAAAGGCCCGAGGGTAATGTAAATGCTTTCGTTAAGGGAATTTCTTCGCGGAGAACACGATCCGGAAATTTTTGAAAAATACCTTGAGCTCGCGAAAAAAGCCGATGAAAAGTTCAGGTGCTTCACGGTTATCTCACCCGGGTCGGGCTATCCTGTAAGCGTTAAGGATAACATATCGACGAAGGGCATTCCCACGACCGCAGGCTCGAAAATACTTTCCGGCTACGTTCCGGTCTTCGATGCAACGGCCGTTGAGAGAATAAAAAAATGGGGCGCATGGATAATCGGAAAAACCACCATGGACGAATTCGGTTTCGGCACGTTTAACACGAACACCGAGAAGATACCCCTGAATCCCTGGGACCCGGAAAGAGCGTGCGGCGGAAGCTCCGGGGGTTCGGCCTGCGCGGTGGCGTGTATCGAACATATCTCCCTGGCGGAGTCAACCGGAGGAAGCATTTCATGCCCTGCATCTTTCTGCGGTGTGGTGGGTCTCACACCGACGTACGGGCTCGTTTCGAGGTTCGGTCTGATAGACTACGCATCCTCTCTCGATAAAATAGGCGTGATTTCCCGGACCGTGTGGGATGCCTCATACGTTTTAAGTCTCATCGCCGGGAAGGACCCAAAAGATATGACATCCCACGGCGAGAAAAAGGATTACACCTCGTTCTGCAGGGAAACGAAACTCAAACTCGGTCTCCCGAAGGAGTACTTCGAGCTTGCCGATGAAAAGATCGGAAAAAAAGTACTCGAGGCTGTATCGGTTCTGGAAAAACTCGGCTGCGATGTCATCGATGTATCCGTAAAACTTACCGAGGCCGCGTTACCGGCATATTATATCATAGCCTGCGCCGAGGCATCCACGAATCTCGCGAAATTCTGCGGTATGAGATACGGTCTTTCCGGGCCCATGAAAGGGGATTACAACGAGTACTTTTCAGCGATAAGATCCGCCGGCTTCGGGGAGGAGGCAAAGAGAAGGATACTCCTGGGTACCTATGCAAGGATGAGAGGGTACAGGGAAAAATTTTACGAAAAATCTCTGAGAATACGGACCGCGGTGATAAAGGAGTTCAAGAACGTGTTCAGGAAAGTCGATGTTCTCTGCGCACCGACCATGCCGTTCGTCGCGAAAAGATTCGATGAAATAGAAAAGATGGAACCTCTCGACCACTACAGATCGGACATTCTCACCGTGCCTGTAAACCTCGCGGGACTGCCGCACATATCTGTTCCGTTCGGTTTCGTGAACGGGCTTCCGGTCGGCGTCCATTTCATGGCGGACCATCTCAGGGAAGATCTCGTAATCTCGGCGGCATGGATGCTGGAGCGCGAAAGGGGTGAAATAAAATATCCAAAAATTTAAAAATCCGGGAGGAAATAAAATTATGGACACGGTACTCGTCGTGAACGTTTTCAACCTTGCTGTTGCTTTCGTTCTTATGGCTGTTACTGTAAACGCCTACTTCTCCTTCAGGCTCGCGATTTTCAAGAGAATATGGCTCTTTCTCATAGCCGGAAGCTTCCTCTGGTTTCTCGGCCACGTCCTCATGATCCTTCGCGTAACAGGTCCGGTACACTACGTGCTTTTCACGGTTTACATCATAGTCCTTGCAATCGGAATATACCTTCTTTCCAGAAACGCAAAAAAGCTGGGAGGGGTTTAACGTTTTCCCGCGGAAACGACCGAAATAACATCCAGGCTGGAAAGTTTTCTCTCGCCGGATACCCTCATCCCGGTTCTGCAATCCACGGCATAGAGAAATCCCTTCCCTATATCGGTGTGAATTCTGTAAGCGAGATCGAGAACGGTTGAACCCGGGGGCATGAGAAAAGCATCAGGAAGAATCTCCCCCTCGCTGTTGGTCAGTTTGCTTTCGTTCTCAACCGGAAAAACCACAACGTAACCCAACACCTCCAGCACAGCCCTGTCGATGCATTTCTGAACTCCTGTGGATCCGAATTTTTTCAGAAATTCCCTTATCCTGTTTAAAACCTCCTCCTGCTGCTCGTTAGGGCTTCCGGTAACTTCAAAACCCGCATCGCCGGGAACGTAATCTATCATGCCCCTTTCAGCCGCGGTTCTCAAAACGAGCTCGTACTCGGCCGAACACGGTATTGCTTCGGGGATCTTTTCAACCACCCTTTCGAGAAAATTGTTCTCGACATCGCACTTGTTCGCCGCCACAACGATCGGCTTCACTTTTTTTCTCAGCTCGCTTACACTTCTGTACTCCGGAACGCTTTTCACACCGAGGCCGGAAAGCGCCCTGGCGGGATCCGGGTTTCTCTCCAGGATTCTTTCAAACCATCTGTCGAGCTCGTTTTCTATGAACTCTATGTCCTTAATGGGATCGTGTCCCCTGCACGGGTTTCCTTCCTCGTCCGTGGTTCCGGAAACATCAACAACGTGAATCAGAACCGAGGACTTCGCCACGTCGTCCAGAAATTTGTTTCCCATCCCCCTTCCCGCGTGCGAGCCCGGAACGAGGCCGGCTGCATCGATCATCTCAAAGGGAACGAACCTGTATCCCCGGAGACATTTTCCGCAGGCAAGATCGAATTCTCTACAGGGGCATTCAACCCTGACGTAAGCCACACCGGTGTTTGGATTTATCGTGGTAAACGGATACGGAGCTATTTTGGCATCGGCAAGAGTTGCGGCGCGGAAAAACGTTGTCTTCCCCGCAGAAGGCTTTCCTATCAATCCAACCAGAGACATGAAACTTTTATATAATTATACCCATAAATTCTTTTCATGACTTCTCTCTGTAAGGTGTGTTTAAAGTCGGAAATTCTGTGCTCGGTGTGCGAGGAAAAGCTCAAAAAAGGAGAGATAAGTCCGTACGAAGTGAAATTTTCAAAGACCGTTCACGAACTCTCGGAAAGGTTTCCGCCGCTGAAGGATGCAAAATTCCTGAAGGTCGTTGAGGGAAGAAACGTGCTGTTCGTTATAACCGAAAAAAACCATGCGCCTAGATTCGTGGGAAGGGGAGGCAAAATAGTCAGGCTGCTCTCAGAAAAAATGGGAACAGAAATTAAAATAATAGACTCCTCCGAGGATGTGAAAAAAATAATCGACGAGATTTCAAAACCCGCAAGAGTTCTTACCACATCCGTGGTGTACACGCCGAACGGAACAAAAAGAAGAATAATTCTTTCCTCGGAGCCGCCGGTGAAAAAGGCCGAGCTTTCCTCGCTTGCCGAAGCACTCACCGGAGAGAAGGTCGAAGTTGTATGGTAAAGATCATCGCAGACTACAGGGAGTGTACCGACGTGCTTTCCGAGCTGGAAAAACTCGGCTGCGAAGTCACCAGAAAAAACCTTCCGGTGGGAGACTACGTATGCTCCGAGAGGGTATGTGTTGAGAGGAAGACCTTTGACGATTTTCTCAGAAGTCTTATCGACGGCCGCCTTTTCGAACAGGCTAGAAAACTCAAGGAGGAGTTCGCGCGACCGATCCTCGTGATAGAAGGTCCGTTTCTGATCGAACGGATCCACATAAATGCAATATTCGGCGCGCTTGCATCGCTTTCAGTAGATTACGGTATCCCGATTATCAGGTTTTCCACACCGGAGGAAACCGCAAGGTTCATATTCTCGGTTGCAAGAAGGGAACAGATAAAAGACAGGAAACCGGTGGCACTGAGGAGATTGAAACCAACGAGCCTCACGGACCAGCAGCTCTTCCTCGTTTCAGGACTTCCGGATGTTAATTCCGTGCTCGCATCGAGGCTTCTCACAACCTTCCGCACACCGAGGGAAATATTTCTCGCCAGCACGAAAGAACTCAGGAGCGTCCGCGGAATAGGAAAATCAAAGGCCGAAAGGATAAAAAAAGTGCTGGACACTGAATATACGTAACACTTATATACTACTTGTGAGTAATAATTTTTATGGCTTCAAAAAAGGATTTAAAAGAAGGGAACGAAACTAAAATGGGGCCAAAAATGCCTATGAGCAAAAAACTCAAGAAATTCTCCGTTGAAACGCGGCTCAAATCCGCCCAGGAATTCAAGAAAAAGGTGCTCGAAAAATTCGGGGATTACATAAAGGCGGTAATTCTCTTCGGTTCGCTCACACGCGGCAAGGGTTTAACCGGTAAGTCCGACCTGGACATATACCTGATATTCGATGACACCAAGGCAAGCATAAAGGATTTCCAGAAAATAAGATCCAAAATAGACGAGGATATCCGGAAAATCGGAAAGGAAATAGATCCCAGGATATCGCCCCAGCCTATAATAGCGTTAACCGAGTTCATGAGCGGTCTCAGACAGGCACACCCGCTTTTTTACAACATCGTCCGCGAGGGTTTCGCCATATACGACACAGGATTTTTCATACCTATGAGAAAACTTCTTGAATGGGGCCACTTTCCGGCAACACCCGAGGCCGTTAAAAGCAGGATGGAATCCGTGGTAGATAGAATCAACAGGGTGGAAAACGTTAAACTCATCATGGTGGCAGAAGACCTTTTTTACGTTTTTCTCGAACCGGCCCAGGCGGTTTTAATGTACCTCGGATTACCGCCTCCGCCCCCGAAACTCGCGGTCTCGGAGGTGCGAACCCACCTGGTTTCGAACGGGCTCCTGGATGAAAAGTACGCCAAAATGCTCGAGGAAATCATAGCTTTCAGAAAGGCGGTTGAACACAAAGAGGTAAAGAAAATTTCGGGTAAGGAAGTGGACGAGTGGATAAAAAAAGCAAAGGAATATCTTGAAGTGATGAAAAAACTTCTTCTCGCGCTCGAAGCCCAGCGGAAGAGCATGGAAATAAAAAAGAACTACGAAACGGTCGTCAAAGGAATGGTGCTTGCACTCAAATCAAGAGGAAAACTTCCGAAGGATCCGAAAGAGCTTCCGAAGGTGTTCAAAAAGGAATTCGTCGATACGGGAGAAATACCGAGCTTCTATCTCAGCTTGCTGGAAAAACTGATAAAACTGAGAAAACAAGTAGAGGAGAAAAAAATCCACGATATAAGCGAAAGGGAGGTTTTTATTACGAGCGAGTACGTGAAACGGTTTCTGAGCGAAATAAGCCGCAAGGTGCCGAAAAAGGAGTAACTTTAAATTTACGGATTCCAGATTTTTAAGGTATGGAGGGAATAATAGTCAATTACCGTATGGCATATACCAAGGAAGCTGTGGTAAGGATTCCCGGTATAACCAACAAACGTGAAGCGCGAAAACTTATCGGGAGAAAAGCCGTGTGGACGGACGAAAAGAAAAGACAGTACGTGGGTAAGGTAACCGGGGTTCACGGCTCAACCGGAGCTATAAGGGTTAAGTTCAAAGCACCGCTTCCGCCAAAGGCACTTGGGAAGGTAATAGTGATAGAATGAGGGTTGTACTCAGACCCAGCAGGTTGAAAAACATCGAGGATTACCTGATACCTCTTTTTCTGCTTTCCTTTCTCTTCATCTTCGATTCGATGTTCGGTGTCCCTTTCATCGTATGGATACCCGTTCTCATATTTTCGTTTTCACTCGTGCTTTTCAGGGAAATATGTATAAGGACGACAAGATATATCATAACCGACAGAAGGATAATATCCGAAACCGGTTTGCTGTCAAGGAAAAAACAGATTACTTTTGTGGAAAGCGTTTCAAACGTCTCGTACGAACAGTCATCGTCCGATTCGCTTCTGGGCATCGGGGACGTGGTGATAGATTCGAGGGCCGGAAAGGAAGCCAGAATAGTGTTCCGCGGTGTGAGAAACCCGGCGAAAATAGTTAAAAAAATAGAAAAGCTGGTTAAA
>JAADFI010000037.1 GCA_013152905.1 Microcaldota archaeon | reverse complement strand
GAGGTACAGGGCGGAGGGGAACAGCATAGGACACACAACGGTGCTCGTGAACGACTCAGGAACGCTCAAGGCGGTGGCAAGGTGGGCTGGAGGCTCGGCGTACCCGCAGAAGGATATGAACCGCGCCTACCTCAGGTACAGCTTGACCAGCAAGGTGTTTGACCTCCTTGAGGGCTACATGGACGTACGAAAGATAAGGTATCCCAGCAGCTACTACGCCAGCCTTGACGAACCGCCGAGCAGGTTCAGGTGGACCCGCGGGCTGGTGCTGGCGGGAGAGGACTACCTGATTGAGTACGACTTCTTCAACACCACCGCAAACCAGTAACTACCTTGTGGTGCCGCTGGGCTCCACGGAGGGAACCGAGGGCAGCATGCCATACCAGCCAAAGAACTTCACCGCCCAGCTGGACAACCGTATATACGGTAATCTCACAATAGAAAACAGGCCGGTCGAATGGTTCAACGAAACAGCTGAAAGGGTTGTACTTAAAGAGAGAATCTTCACCGGAGTAACCAACATAACATGGGTCGCGCCGACAGAAACGAACCGCCTCGAGAGAACCTCATCCACCGTGGCGCTTGAAATACATCTACCGGAGCCATCCACGGTATACCAGGATGTGAGCGTTATGCACTATGGACCGTACGGCGGTGAATACGACTACTGGCACCCGTATCTCAAGATTAAAGTTCCAAAGGACCAGTTCATGGTGGTCTATGCCCTGCAAGGCGTTAACGTGGAAAGAATTCCGACCCCGTACGGATATGCTGTGAAAATCGTGAAAAACGATACGGTCGACTACGTGCACCTATCGAAAGTAGGCGACATGGGTTATGCGGGTATAACCACCGATGCGATCTTTGGGCTCACCAGAACGAAGTCCTCTGCATTGAAGTACGCACTCCTGAGGAACGTTTCAACGTATTTCTTCGGAGGCACGAAGTATCTGTCATCTGCCTCGCCCCTGAACACACTCTTACTCGAAATTTCAGGGCCGAACAGAACACTGAAACTCGAAACAGACAGACCGACGAAGATAAACGTTTACGTCTGGCCAGGTGCATCCTATAATGTGAAGGTGAACGGTTACTATACCCAGTTCTCACAGTCCGGATCGTACATAAGCTTCTATGTACCGAGAGGTAAAAGCACGGTTGAAATAATAACCGGTAACAGGACCCTGGTTCCTTCGGTTTCTCTGAAGATAATTCCGCGTCTGTGGAGGGCGGACATGATGATGAATTCATCCATACCTGCAAACATGACATTGATTATCAAATCCGGGGGAAGGGTGATAAAAATATCGGATCCGCACATGATATCGAAGAGGAAGTTCTCTGTAGCCAACCTCACAAGGAATACGACGTATACGGTGGACGCTGTGGTGTGCACCGAATCGAGCTGTATAACGTTTTCAAAAACCTTTACCACAAAGGACAGAATAAAGGTTAAACTCCGTCATAACCTGACGGACAGACATGGTAAGCCCAGGATCTACAGAATAAAGTTCTTCTACAGAAACACTGAACTTAACGAAACGACCGGGCCGGGTGAACTTGAGTTCCAGGTACCCGGAAGAACCGACATGATACTCGAACTCGGAAACAAAAAGATCATTTTTGAAAACCTCACGCTTGATTTCAACTACACACTTGAGGCCCTCGTCGAAGAGCCCGAGATAGTGTTTCCGAACGAAATTTATCTCTCATCGCTTGCCTCCAATCTGAGCGTCTCGGAGGCTGAAAAGGTGAGAATAGTCTTCAATCTTTCAACGGACCTGAAGGGTAAAAAGCTCGTTCTCAGAAAATGCGAATCCTGGGACTTCACAACGTTTTCGTGCAAGTCCGACTGGAAAAGCGTGAACTTCGAGGTATCGAACAGCACCGTGGTCGCGGAAGTTCCGGGTTTCTCGGCATACGTGCTGACAGAAGAAAAACCGCAAACCATCGTTCCTACACCATCACCTTCGTACGGAGCCGCGTCTTCTCAGCCAGAGACACCCCAGGAAACAACACCGGAAAGGAATGAAACCGAGCGCCGCGTTGAAAAACAGGAAAACGCAACCGAAAGCCTGCCTGTGGAAAAGGTGAACAGAACACAGCCGGAAACTCCTGAAACCAAGCCGGCAACGGGAACCACGGTACTGTTCCTGGGTGTTGTGTCCGTGTTATCGATATCCTGCCTGCTGATATACTGGAAGAGGCGTATGCTTTCTCTCAGGCTGAAGCTACTAAGACTAAGGATGAAGTACGGCCATCATGAAGAGCTGGACGAAATCGAGGAGTACATAAGAGACGGTCTTTACAGTTTCGCCGAGTACAAGATCGAGGAATTCGAGAAAAAGATGTCCGAGTAAGGATTTTATTTTTTCCGGCTTTAATTATTCACATGAGGATACTCCTTATAAATCCGGAATTTCCCTACCGGGGCGGGGACAAGTTTCCCCTGGGTCTCGGGTATCTTGCTGGTGTGCTCAAAGAACACGAACTGATGGTGATGGACTGTTCGGTAGCGGATTTCTCAGAAAAAGAGGTGAGGAGGTTTTCGCCTGAGCTCGTGTGTATCACATCCACCACGCCGTCCTTCAGAAAGGCGTGCGAGTATGCTGTCACCGTCAGGAACATCGTTCCGGATTGTACCGTGGTCATGGGCGGTGTACATGCAACATTCAGACCGCATGAAGCATTAAACTACTGCGATATCGTCGTGAGGGGCGAGGGTGAGGTTACGATCGTTGAACTCGTCGAGGCTCTCGAAAAGGGTACTACACTTAAAGGTATTAAAGGTGTGTGGACGAAAGATATGAAGAATCCCGACCGGGAACCGATCAGAGACCTGGACAGCATACCTTTTCCTTTCAGGGAGATTTTTCCCCTCGAGAAATACAGAATCATGTCTATCGTTTCAAGCCGGGGATGTCCGTACTCCTGTGCTTACTGCTGCGCAACGAGGTTCTGGGGCCACAGGGTAAGGTTCAGATCACCGGAGAATGTGGTCAGCGAACTCAGGGAAATATACGAGCTCGGTTTCAAACTCGTTAAATTCCACGACTCGACCTTTACGCTGAATCAGGAAAGGGTTAAAAGGATATGCGAGCTCATCCGCTCGGAGGATCTCGATATTTCGTGGTCGTGCGAAACGAGAGCCGACCATCTCAACAGAGAAATCCTGGAAGTTATGAAAAAAGCGGGGTGCAGGCTCATATGCATAGGTGTGGATTCAGCATGTGAAAACGTTTTAAAGAGAATAAACAGAAGGATTGAACCCGGAGTCATGGAGAAAGCGATCAAGCTCGCGAAGAGTCTCGGTAGGGGTAAGGGCCTACGTTACTTTCGGTCTACCGGGAGAAACGAAAAAGTCCGTGAAGGAGACGCTGGAGTTTTTGAAAAGAACGAAGCCCGATCAGATACTGCTTTCGCTTGCTACGATATATCCGGGCACAGAACTTGAAACGGGCCGTCGGGTTGTTTTTGACGAGAGCTGGGTCGCGAAGTTCGGAGGTCACGGTAGGGGATGCGAACTCTATCTTCCGGATACACTCGAATCAGAAGAGTACAGGGAGCTCGCCGAGCTCATGTGGCGCGAAGTGAAGGAAATATCTTCAAGATAAGTTTTAACTCCGCTCAGATAACTCCCCGCGACTTCCCTGTTGTTTAGGTTCTCCGCGGCTTTTATGAGATTCCGCACGGCAAGAATCTCTCTAATCTGATATTTTC
>JAADFI010000036.1 GCA_013152905.1 Microcaldota archaeon | reverse complement strand
AGTTGAGCCGGGGCTCGGATATCGGGGAGAATGTGAGAATCGAGTCGGGAAGCATTGTGTGTCAAGATACCAAGGTGGGAAAGGGAACATATGTTGACTTCGATTGTTTTACCGGAGAAGGAACGGAAGTAGGTAATAATTGTGTATTAAGTTACCGTGCAGAGGTATATAATAACGTAAAAATAGGTGATAACTCTTGGGTAGCGGGGTTTGTATGCGATAATACAAAAATAGGCAGAAATACTGTTTTCATGGGAAAAACCGTTCACAGATACAATTTCGCTCCGGAGAAACGGCCGGTTTTTAATGAAATCGAACCAGCACCGATAATAGGAAATCACGTTTTCGTAGGAATGGACGCCATCATAATCGGAGATGTCGAGATAGGTGACTATGCCACAGTAGCGGCCGGCGCTGTTGTAACGAAGGATGTTCCACCCGGAGAAGTCGTTGCGGGAGTACCCGCAAGACCTATAAAGAGGGACGGTGAAAAAGCTCCGTAACTCAATGTTCTCTAAGGTGCGTAGATACCTACAAAACCTTATATAAAAAAGGAGCCTATAAATAAGTGGTATGAGAATTCTGGTTTTCGGCGATTCTATTGCATACGGTGCGTGGGATGAAGGAGGAGGCTGGGTTCAGAGGCTGAGGAAATTTTTAGACGAAAAAATTAATTTACCAGATAAAGATCTTTGTTTGGTATATAACTTAGGGGTCAGCGGTGATACAACAAAGGACTTGCTTGAAAGGATTGAAAATGAAATGAAATCCAGAAGAATCCAATCCGATGCAATAGTTATTTTCTCGATAGGTATAAACGACTCGTGTTTTTGCAAGAGTTTCAATAGAAACAACATCCCTCTTGAAGAGTTTCAGAAAAATATAGAAAAACTCTTTGTGATCACTGGAAAATACACAGAAAAAATAATTTCTCTAGGTTTGACGCCGGTAGATGAAAGAAAAACATGTCCAATACCGTGGGATACCGATAAATTCTACAAAAACGAATACATCCAAAAATATAACGAAATCATTAAAAACGCTTGTAACAAATACGGAGTTCGATTCATCGATCTCTTCGATGAATGGAGAAGGATCGACTACAAAAACCTGCTGCATGATGGTCTGCATCCGAACAGTAATGGACACAAAAAGATTTTCGAAACCGTAAAGAATTTTCTTATTGAAAACGAATATCTGAAGATATGAGAGTTATCTGCGTAGTTGGTCTGCCCGGTTCAGGAAAAAGTACAGCAGCCAGAATTCTCGCAGAAAAACTGGATGCCTGCATGTATTCTACCGGTGACATAATCCGCGACGAAATACGGCGAAGAGGACTTGAATACACGCGGGAAAATGATGAAAAAATATCCAGATGGTTTCACTCCGGCAGGGAACATCTCATAGTCGAGAGGCTTTTCGAAAAAATAAAACGGTGCAGAAAAAACTACGTGGTTATAGACGGCCTCAGAAGCCCGAGTGAGATAACCCTTCTGGAAAAAATGCTCGGATCAAAAATAAAAATTATCTCGGTGAATGTTGGTTTCGAAAAAAGACTCGAACGCCTGAAAAAGAGAAAAAGATTCGAGGACATAAACGAAAATTATCTCAGAGAAAGGGACGAGAGGGAAAAGGAATACGGTGTGGAGACGCTTATAAAAAATGCGGAGTATGTCGTGGACAACTCAGGAACAGTAGAAGACCTAGAGAAAAAAATAGAGGAAATTGCAGATTTTCTAAAACTTTAAATATTCTTTGTACCAAATAAAATTAAAAGGTGGTGATATTGAACGAGGTTAAGGGTAGAGAGCTGCTCGGTAAGGTTGTGGTTTCCGAAGCAGGTCAGAAACTCGGCGTGGTTGGAGACATTAAGTTCATTACAGAGTCTGGCGAACTCATGAACATAATCGTAGTTGAACCCACAAAACACGTGACCGAGCTTCAGATTCCCCAGGACGAGAGGGGACGCGCGCTGATACCGTTTTCCGCTGTGAAGTCCGTTGGAGATTTCGTGATCGTTTCAGAAAGAGATATCGTTTAAACGTCTCTAATACCTTCTTCTGTTATTCTGAATATTGCCTCTCCTTCTGGAAGGTGCGGTGAGTCTATGAGTCTTGCTATTCTCGTGTCGCCCTTTGATTTTCTCACGTAAACCCTGTACGTGGCTTGGTGGCCGACTATATGTCCCCCTATCGGTGTTGTGGGATCACCAAAGAGAACATCGGGTCTTGCCATTACCTGGTTGGTTACGTAAACAGCCAGGTTAAAAACATCTGCAAGTTTCTGAAGCGTGTGGAGGTGTCTGTTCAGTTTCTGCTGCCTCGGTGCGAGCTCACCTCTTCCGGAAAAGTCAGACCTGAAATGAGATGTCAGAGAGTCGACGACTATTAGTTTTATGTTTCGTTCTTTTATGATGTCCTTCGCCTTTTCAGCAAGAACCATCTGGTGATCCGAGTTGTACGCCCTCGCAACGAATATGTTTTCCAGCACTTTTCGATGATCGAGGCCAAGAGCTTCAGCTATCTGTTTTATTCTTTCCGGTCTGAAGGTGTTTTCCGTATCTATTATGAGCGCCGCGCCGTCGAGACCGCCTCTTTCTTCTGGAAGCTGAACCGAAACCAGGAGCTGAAAACCAACCTGTGACTTGCCTGAACCGAACGCTCCATGAAATTCTGTTATAGCCTGTGTTTCCACGCCACCGCCGAGAAGCGAGTCAAGATTCTTGCTGCACGTGGTTATTTTCGCAACCTTCTGTCTTCTTTCAAAAACCTGTGAGGCCGGCTCAAAACCCATTTTAAGACTTTTTCTCGCGGCTTCAATGATCCTCTCGGCAGTTTTTTCACCTATGTCCGCAACCGCGCAGAGATCGCCCGGCGATGAGGCCGCAATAGCCATTATATCCGTGTATCCGGCTTCCTTTAGTTTTTCGGCAGTCTTTTCCCCAACACCCGGAAGTTCGGAAATATCTATTTCCTCCTCCATGGTTTTAAATTGGACTTTTAAGTTTATATTCTTTTTTCTGAAGCCCTAGGACTGTTTTCGTCAGGATTTTCAGGCTCTTCTCCCCTTTTATTGCTTTCTCGCCCCG
>JAADFI010000035.1 GCA_013152905.1 Microcaldota archaeon | reverse complement strand
CCACCGCCCGAGGGTGGTTGTTCACCTGGCTGCGTCTCTGTGGTTTTTTCTGTTATCACCACGGTAAAGAACGTTTCCGAAAGCGTGAAGCTGCCGAAGGTCACGTTGTCGTAGTAACCGTTGTTCACTCCTATGGTTGCTGAAGAGGTGACATCCACACCGTTTTTATAGAGTTTGAGTTCAAACGTGTCGGTCGGATAGCTGTTCGGTACGTCGATGGTTATTCCAGCGAGTTTAACATGAACCGGTGCGGTCGAAGCGAGCGAAACGTTTTTCCTGTAGGATGTTGAAGTTTCTTCGAGAACGGATTCAGAAACTCTGACGCAGTCCACGCAGTACCATCTGATGTATTCGTTTACAGAGCCCGGTGAAACTGTTTCGGTCTCCCAGGTAACGGTTGTGCCTGAGAGACTGAACGGAACTTCGGATAGTGTCGAGTTGAGGACCGTTATGTTGTCCGGATTGAACCCGGAAAGCTGATATGTATAGTTCACCTTCGCTTCGCGTGAGCCCGGATTCGTTATCGTAATGGTAGAATTCCACCATATCGAGATGTTGCCTGATGAGTTGACAAACGGTTCGTGTTCCTGGAGTATATTATCCGTGATATTGAGTATCAGGGCAAAGAGGGATGTTGAGTTTGAGGTGTAGTTCTGGTTCCCGGGAGTGTAGTATGTAAGATTTCTTTCGCCCGGACCGAAGGTCCCGGTATAAGTTATATTGCCGTTTTCTTTCAGAAGCGTTCCGGAGTCGAGGAGTTTGAAGGTTATGCTTTGCGGTTTGGAGTAAAAGGCTCGTCCTTCTATCACAAGGGTCACATTGTTGTAACCTGTAACGTTTTTCTCTGTTCCGTTTATTGTGATGAAGACGGAAAGCGTGCCCTTGGAGATTTCGGCCGGGAGCTGGTCGAGCGTGGCCGCGGTCCAGTTCTGACCGCCGGAAGTGTTTAAAACGCACGTGTATGTGCCTGCCGGGAGTTCGAGGTTCGCGGACGGTGCGGTTCCGGTCTGGGTGACCGTGTAGCCTCCGCAGTCTACGGTGTAGTTTAAGTCGGCATCACCTGGGTTCGACTCGGTGGATGATACGTTGAGCGTGCCGGGATACGTGGCGTTCGCCACGTTCAGCGATCCGCCCGGTGTACCCTTGGAAATCGTCAGGTAAATTGAAGTTGTGCTGGATGTCCAATTCTCATTTCCGGAAGTGTTGTAAATAACTTCCCAGGTTCCGGCAGAGAATATTCCTTCAATGAGTGCCGGGTTTCCTGGAGCCGTGAAAACCGAGTTTTCGATGAGATATAAGGTGAAAACAGGCGGGACACCGCCAGAACTTGAGTTACCTTTTATTGAAACTGTATTCGGATAAACTGTTGTGAAGTTTCCTGAGGTACCATTTATGTAGATATTGAGATCAGGTGTGCCTTTGTTTATTGTGAGGATCGCGGTGACGGATGCTGCGGTCCAGTTGGCGCTCCAGTTGGCGCCGCCGGAAGTGTTGAAAACGTATTCGTAGGTGCCGGCGCCCAGCTCGACCGAGTCTGGATTCGACACAAGCGTTCCGTTTCTGTACAGGCTGTACGTTACGTCGGTGTCGCCTTTGTTCGCGCCTTTGTTCGATTCGGATCCTGTGACGTTCGTCACGGTCGGATACGTGTACGTCCCGTTCCCCTCAATCACAAGCTGCGGTGTGCCTTTTGCAACCGTTATGAACCAGGTATCCGTGGTATTCGACTGCGAATCCGTGTCGTATCCTGTCCAGCTGAAATTATACGTACCTACACCGCCAAGCTGGTCCTGAGTGAAGTTTATGTACCAGGTATCGCTGATATTCTTAACGGCCGGCGTGGTGAGTACCGTATACTCTGTAACCGTGCCATCCGGCCTGCCTAATGTGAAAGTTGCGTTATCGAAGTTCCCGTCCGGGTCTGTGAAATTTATCTGGAAGGAAATGTTCGCCGGATAAACAGGACTTGTCGGTGAGGTGGAATTGGCCTCCCATCTTGGAGGATTATTTGCAATTAAAACTTCAAATTCCACAGAAGAGAAACCATCGGTATAGTTGAACACTATCCATCCGCTTGAATTACTCGTCAGGGTAAGCCAGTCCGCTCCGTTTTTCCTCACAACGACATCCGTGTTCGGCGGCAGGTCCCCGACATAATTTTCTGTGGTTATGTTAACAACCGCGGTTTCGTTCCATCTCTTATAATCGTTCGTCCAGTTAAAAACAGTAACCGTTACGTTCTCTGCCGACGGTTTCACGGTCATGTTAAGTTTCGGTTGCTTCGTGTCCTCCCTTATTACGGTGCCATTCGCGAACACTGTGTTGTTAACATCGGGGCCGTAGATGTTGCTTCTGTCGATTGTGAATGTGACCGCAGTCTCGTTCACCGAATCCGCGATCGCATAAATCTTCACCGAGTACGTCCCCTCGGATAGTGAAGCACCGTTGTAAAGTCTCGAAATCTCAGACTCCGTGAGCGTCCGGTTGAAAACAAGTACATCGTCTATATAACCGTCAAACCTTCTTGAATTACCATTCCAATCTACCCACCCACCTATGAACCATTTCGGGTCCGGATAATTTATCGAGGAAAGTGTCGAGGAACTTACTCCATAAAGAGCTCCGTTCACATAAAGTATCGCGTTGGTTCCGTTATACATACAAACTATGTGATACCACTTACCTTCGGATATGTAATTATCGGCAGTCTCGACCGCCGCCCATTCAACCGTATTCGCGTTCCCGAAGCCGCAGAGCATACCCCGGGTACTGTTAATAAGAATACTTATTCCGTCCCAGTTACCATCACCGGCTTTTAGAATCTGCTGCTTACTATCACTTGTCAGTGATCTCACGTAAAACCAAAGACTTATACTCATCTGTAAGGTGGACGCACCGGAAACAGATGAAATGTTGACGCTCATAATCGAATTCGGATGCCACCCGTTGAATGCGAATGAATATCCGTAAACACCGTCGTAATGTGTTCTGTTCCACTTGAGCATTTTCTCCTGTGTCAAAGCGTTGGTATCCAACCGGTTGTAAAAATACATGGTCCTGTTCTTCTCATCATACGTGACGAAAGCGTACTGTTCCGAAAGACCGGAAGAGGCCATGAGGTAATAGGGGGAGAAAGTCGAGTAATCCGAGGATGTCCTGTACATTATATCCTCACCGCTTCCCGGATTCGAGGCGTACGGAACTATCATCGTTCCGTCCGGCATTATACTGATACTCGGCCATTTGCTCTCCTGGCTGTAACCGTTACAATCCACACAGACAGGCTCGGAGAACGTCTTAAAATCAGTGGTGGTCGATACCACGATACTGGCGTAAAATCCGGTATTATCCTCGGTAGCGTTGTAAAAAGTTATGTAATAAGTGTCGTTCACCTTTACAACTCTCGGAGTACTCATATACCATCTCGAATCGTTCCAGAACGAGTAGAATCTCTTTCCGGAAACGTTGAATATACTCAGGTTCGTATATGTCGGGGTATTCCCGCTCGATCTCTCGGTTCCGTAAAACCCTATCACCATCAGGGATCCGTTATATTCGAAGAGGTCCGGGGTGAGGAATTCGTACTCGTGTTTGGTCTCGTTGTAAGTATCCACAACCACGTACCAGTTTCCGCTGAAAAACGGATCCTCCCTGTAAACGGTCACCGAACCGTTTCTATCCACGGTATCGTTTCCGTAGTATCTCGAAACAGCAACGTAAAATGTGTTGTTGTAGAAATAACACTGCGGATCGGCTATGATTCCGTCCGGCCCGGGAACTGTATCGATTATCGTTGACATCACGATATCTCCGTGTTCGTTGATATAACTCGCGTTAAGAAAGAACATATCAGAGGAATCCTGAACAGAAGAATTTTCCACGGAAATCACGTAGAGATAAAGTGTTTCGTTATACTTACAGACATCGTCGAACGAAACTATCCCGTTGTACGCATACGGGTAAACTCCGTAAGACCTCCATGTCCCCCATGGATTGCTGAACACCCCGGGATTACCGTAAATCGAGTCATCCTTCAACTTCGTGAAATAATCTTCATTCGCGTGCCAGGCAGCGATGAGGTCAGGGTCGGATGAATTCGCGAACTCTCCGTATTTCACATCGTAATGTTTACACATCTGGCAGCCACTTATGTTACCGTCTCCCCAGTCGTAGATTATCTCCGAAGGTACATCGGTCTTCACTGAAAGGATTGGCGTTGTATTTGATGTAACGAGTCCGTCGAGATTTGAGGAGACTTGAACGGCTAAAGCAGGTGAAACCAAAAGTAACCCGAGGAAAAACAATATTATCCATCTCATGTTAATTAAATAATTATAAGCTCTATTTTAAAAACATTAATCCGCTTTAGAACATCCGGAAATCTTCATGAACGTCTTCGGGGCCCATATTCCCCGGCAGAGTTTCTTCAGGTTCCCGAGTGGTATCTCTTCCGATTTAATAGTTATCCAGAATCTAACAAGAGAATCTGTCCACCAATCCAGGTTGGAATGTTCTGAAAGTTTCCACCTGCACGTGAACTCAAGCCAGTTTCTGAATTCTTTCCCGAGATAGTACCTGTTTCCTGTGTAGTTGTAGAGATATCTTGAAGCTTCCTCCGGACCCTGTGTGTAGTAAAGATAGACCGGGTAAGCTTTCAGGAAAACCTTCAGACCATGGATTCTGCTGTGTATTTCCAGGTACCTGGACTCCTCTTCATCGCTCTCGAATTCAGGCCAGAACCTTTCGAATGCGCAGGCGATAAGCTCCTGTCCGACGAACCCGGTAGCAAATAGAGGTTTCTTCATAAAAACCGGAAGCTCCGATCTGGTGGTAAGGAAAAAATTCAGCTGGTGACCGCACTCGTGAAGGATTTTCTTTAATATGGATATTCTGGCAGGTCTTCGCTTCACCTCATTATCAACGAAACAGAGAACGTTAAAATTCTTCAGAGAAAAATAAACCTTTCCCGTCTGATGACCATGCTCTTCGAGAACCGAAAAGTTCACAGTTTTCAAGTACTCGTTCAAGTCTGAAAAAAGCTCGGAAAAGAATCTCTCGTAAATTTTTGGAAGAAACTCCATTGCAACTTTTTTGACCGACTCCAACTCGGATTCCGTAACAGGTTCGTCAAAAAAGATATCGCAGATCTCGTGAAAATCTTTCAGGGTTTCCTGGAAATCCCTTTCTTCGGCAAATCTCTTCATGTCAGAGAAGATTTCCTCCCCGAGACCGTAGACGGAGAGTTGAGAAAAAAGGTCAAGTTTTCCGGCTTTCATTCTGTCCAGAATGTTGAGAAATATGGAAACCGTCTCTCTTAGATTTTCAAGCATTTCCTCCGGGATTTCCGCGTTCCTAGCTTTCTCGAGGAGTTTTCCGGCTACTTTTTTTATCCTTTCATGAAGCTCTTTTGAGTAGAAGAACGGGAAGGATCTTGCCGTTATTCTCGAGAGTCTGTAAAGCTCTCTGTAAAGACTATCCACTTCTTCCCGTGCGGTCATAGGTTATTGTTAGGGTCGTTATGGATAAATACTTTTTTCTTCTCGGACTCACCTTATGCAACATCGGCTGTAGATAAAACTTATAAATCATGCCTCAAACAAATACTTCCTTAATTTTATCATTTCTTCAACTTCTTCCGCCGAAATAGTCTAGGGCTCCAAATACTTCTTAAATATATACTCAGTCATTTTCTCCATTTCCTTCCTTACAAGCTCTTCCGTGCGCCTAATTATTTCCCTCGATTCTTTTTCCCTTCTTTCACGTATCTTCAAAAACTTGCCAAAATCTCCAACCGTTATTTCCTTACCAGCAGAAATCTTTCCTAATGCCTCAATAAGTACATTCACGTATCTGATATCGGGAATGGTTCCATCAAATATTAATCGATCCCATTCATCATTTTTCCCGTAACTTTCTTTTGCCTTTTTTAATAGTTGCGAACGATACTCCTTTAACTCCCCCAAAGCTTCGTAAGCCTCTTTCCTCAACTTATCAGGAACCTGGCCTAAAATTGAAAGATCATAAAGCAGTTTCTACTATTTCTCGATATCGTGAAAAAGTAATGATTCCAATTTCGTCAGACATGAATAACCCACCTCCTTTATGTTTATTTATTCATTTTTATCCATTATTTACTACCAAAAAGTATTTAAAGTTTATGATAATGATGCTGATTCTGCCCCGGTAACTAGGGGCCAACCGAAGGCACGACTCAGTTCAACAGGCCGGAAAGTCGTGCGTAAACCACCCATTTTAGAATTAGCAAACGTATCTAAGATAGTTTTGCACAATAAAATAGGAAAATTTATGTCTGATCTGAGGGAAGATGCGGGTAAGCTTGCCGAAAACTTCGTTCTTAACCAGATATCTAACGAACACTGCATAAATTTCTGGAGGACAACCGCAAAGGCGGAGGTCGATTTTGTTCTAAACCTAGGTAAGGAATTAGTCCCGGTGGAAGTTAAGTTCGAAAATTTCAGAAAACCTAAAATAACCAGAAGCATGCGCAGCTTCGTAACCAACTACAGACCTGGGAGGGGTTTAGTCATCACGAAAGATTTCTGCGGCGAGGTTAGAATCAAGGACACTTTGATAAAATTCGTGCCGATTGTTTATATATAACCGAATAATGAAAATCGAGACTCTCCGTGCTAAGAAGGACAAAGACTTATGGGGAAACTTCGTGGGAGAGTGTCAATAATCTTCTTCTCACACGAGGTCAGAGAATAGGAACCTTCCCCAGCTTCGGATCTAAAAAATCCTATCATACCAGTAACTCCGGGGCTGGGGATACATCGAAGGTTGGGTTTCTGTGTATCCCATCTCTTCGAGGATCTCAGCTGCTTTATCCAGATTACCCACAACAAGACACATCCCCCCTCCACCGGCACCCGTAAGTTTGAGAGCTATATCATCCTCTTGGTTTATTCTACGGTCTAACCTATTTATCTCCGAAGTCGTGACGCGAAGCTGTTGGAGATATGTGTGATTTTTCTTTATACACTCCATTAGTCCGCGGTGGTCCCCGTCTTGAAGGTATTGAACCTCTTTCTCCACTATTTTACCGATCTCTCTCATTATAGGATCTCTAACATTCTCGGGAATTTCCCTAACCTGCTGAACGAGCTCGCGCGTGGATTTTTCCGGGGGGTGGGTGTAAACCATAATGACTTCAAACGGATCCACGTCGAGATATTCCAAGCCTTTACCCTTCTGAAAAAGAACAGCACAATCGCGAACCGCGACCGCGGTATCTATTCCAGAAGGGTTACCGTGAAACATCCTCTCACATTGAAGCGAGGTTTCAAAAATTTCCTTTCCACTCACTTCTCTTTTCATCCTGCGAGCCAGTTCCCTAATCACCGCCACACCGGCAGCAGCCGAACTTCCACAACCAGCCCCCAGAGGTATCGTGGAATCTAACTCTATCTCCACGGGAGGACCGTTATAATCGAGATAATAAACTGGGACAGTGGTAAGCACTTCGAGTCCATCCAATTCCCTAAGCAAACTAAAATCGCCTCGCTCACTACACTTTTTCCATGTTTCTACTATTTCTTCCCCTCTTCTCCGGGCCTCTTCAACCGGTATTGTGTAATTACCTAATTGTGTGTAAAGTCTGATGTTTTCATCGGGTGACAGCCGACTGTCAGCTTCTACCCTAATGTCTCTGAGAGGTCCGGCAAGACCAGGTTTTTCATACACTACGGCATGTTCTCCGCCGAGGATCACCTTCCCGTGAACCACGGAAACCATGATTAATATTTACACCAAAAAATTTTAAGTAAATTACGCCTTATAGATTCTCTATGATAAAGATCTCGCGAATCTTTCTAAGGTTTTCAAAGTGAGGAGCGAAAGGAAGAGTTTTGGAAAAATCCTTTTCGCTTTTTTCCCTAAATACGAAAAGGTGAAGGTCTTAGGCCGTGTGTCCTTTTCCGTTGAAAAGAAGGGAGTAGTCGTGTTTCTCGGACCCAACGACGCAAGAGAAACAATGCTCACCAGATACTCTGCGGAATAATACAACGGCGTTCGGATACCTCTGCAAAACCTCCTCCACCAACCTCTTCTGTAACTTTTTCGAACCCGGTGGTTCGTCAAAAAGCAAAATTATACTCTCATTTTCTCGCAATCTAATATCCGATAAGACTCTGTGTGCTTCGACTTCCTTTTAGTTTCGAAAGCTTATCGGCTCCAAAGGTACAACCAAGAGTCGAAAACCGCAGAAAATTTGGAAAATCCTTATCCGTATTTTTCGATTATC
The DNA here is from genome assembly GCA_013152905.1 of Microcaldota archaeon. GTDB lineage: Archaea > Aenigmatarchaeota > Aenigmatarchaeia > Aenigmatarchaeales > JAADFI01 > JAADFI01. The sequence goes on along the minus strand of JAADFI010000035.1, from coordinate 19,184 downwards.
GTGAAGAGTGTATAGTTTCTCAACTCTTCGACGAATCTTTTGGCTTCACCTTTATCCAAAAACCTCGAATCCCCGTTATTTACAATTTCTATCGCATATCCCCTATCACCCAAGTAGTTCGGATCCGGTGCGGAAGAGAACCTGTAAAATCTCACCGCTGTTCCATCTACTCTGAATTCATTTGCATTTACATACTCTTCCTTTCCGTCTCTTTTTATTCTGTGAAACATATGGTCCAGCAAACTGTAACTTCTTTCTTCAAACTCACGAACATCCTCACCACCGCGTCCCACATGCAGGGGTGGATCAGTTAAATAAAGCCCTTGCTGGAAGTTTTCAAGGAAGCTTTCTATCAAATCGATGCCTTCGTAGATTTCCTCACATTCCTTTCTTACCCATTCTTTAACATCCGATGCATAACCGGTTTCATCGTTCCTCGCCAGTCTCACCATTCTTCTGACATTTTCACCTCTCTCTTTAACAACATCGCACATTCTTTTTATGGCTTTTCCTATTTGGGTTGCATAAAAGGCCTGGGACTTAAAGGGTTTGATAAGATAATCGTAAATCCGCATAACTTCTAACTTATCGGCTTCAATTTTATACTTAGTAGCTTCTGTATATTTTCCTTCGTCAAAAAGACCCCTAACTTCAACCTCTACAAGTTTTCCATTATTTTTGTACTTTTCTTCCAGACTATAATTTCCCAAATATGTAATTTTCCTTATATCATTTGGAATCCTTTTGTCTTCATACCTCTTATGATCACGTTTTAATCGTTTTTTTAATTTTTCGATACGGAAAAGTGTATCCGGATCTACCTCTTCGAGAAATCTTTTAAGATTCTCTATTTCTTCTTTTATTTTTTTCTTCTTTGAAATATCTGCTGGTGCTTCGAATCGTTCGTTTTCACGCTCGTTCTTCCAAAACCACTCATCATCGTATTCGAATAGCTCTAACGTATATCGTGTATGCGGATATTCGCCTCGGGACAACCTTCCTCTACAGAGATAATCAAAAAGTGTCTCCCATCCGCTATTTCTAACCCTTCCAAATAACAACCTCCCATTTTCATAATACTCCCTATCGGGATATATTAGAGACCCTAAATCCCCTGGTCTCATTCTTTTCTCCGCGGTCTCCGAGAATACCACCTCGCTCCCTGTTTTTATTTTAACAATTTTTTGTACGAATTTTTTATATTTTGGGAATTTTGAAAAATTTTTTGATCTCCACATAACGGCCTCCATAAAAAGGAAGGGATTTTCTTTTATTATCTCTGGATTTTCGTCAACTTTTTTTATTACCATAGAATATGGGTTTGGATCACCTCCTCCATGCTCTTTATCCCATTCTTTAGCATCATTCTTCATTTCTTTAATTATTTCTTTCCAGACATTTTCTATTTCAGAGATTTTATCTTCACCCATCATATCTATTTATTACCAAAAAGTAGTAAATAAACTTTTCGGTGTAAGGTGATCAGAAAAATTTTCGCCGAAAAATGATTCTACCTAACCAACAACCGATTTTTCTATAATCTCCTTTGCCTTATCCGAACCTTCCCAGTCCCTTACCTTGACCCACTTTCCTTTCTCGAGGTCCTTGTAGTGTTCGAAGAAGTGTCTTATCTTTTCCTTCAGGGCATCCGGAAGGTCGGAAACATTCTTTATCCCGTCAAAAGTCGGGTCCAACTTCGAGACAGGCACGGCGATCACTTTCGTGTCCTCGCCTTCCTCATCTTCCATGTTCAGTATACCTATAGGTCTGCACTTTATCACGCAACCCGGCGGAACGGGCGAATTCGAGATTACAAGCACGTCCACGGGATCCCCGTCCTCAGCCTTGGTACCAGGTACGAAACCATAGTTAAACGGATAGACCATGGAAGTATGGAGAAACCTGTCAACAAAAATTTTTCCGGTCTCTTTATCCATCTCGAACTTGACACCACTTCCGGAAGGGATCTCCACAACAACGTTTATCTCTTCCGGCGGATTACCCGGACCGAGCATATTATTTTTCGTGACACCGTTTTATTTAAAGCTTTCTCACGACCACAACGGCCGACATCTCCTTTCCGACACAGTAGAATTTCTTTATAATCCCGCTACCGACGAGAGAGGTGAGCCTCGACATGACTTCGGCGGAATTGTACCTGGAACACGGAAGAGAAAAAACCGCCTTCCCGCCGCGCGCTAGGACCCTTCTTATTTCGTTCACTCCGTTCGGTATCAGATGAATGGCATCCAGACAGTAAACCGTTCTGAACGACCCGTCCTTCAAAGGAAGAAAGGACGCATCGGCAACTATACCGCCGGTTCTTCTCACATAATCCGGATTAACATCCACACGCAGAGCGTTCGGTATGAAACCAAAGCCGCTTCCAACATCGAGTACGGGCGGCTCCGGGGGCACTTCCGAGATAACCTGAAGGGCTTTAGATCTCTGAACTTCCCTGAAAGACCTGTAAGCCAGGTCAGAAATCATAATTTTATAAATTAATTTCGAATTTATTTATCCTTATGGAGTACGAGAAACTGCAGAAAAAATACAATCTCCCGTCAAAAAAATGGCTCGTTGAGAACTTTTCCTTTCGTGAAGAGGAAGGTCTCCCCCCGCTCCTGCAGGCAAAAAAGGATATAAAGGAAAAACTTTCCGACGTCTCCGCGATAATAGAACCGCTCATAGGCGGCGTCGAAAGCTATCGATCGTACATAGAAAGAACCATGCTTTCGGCTTCCGAGAAAAAAACTCTTTTCGAAATTTACAAAAAAATCCAGTCCCTTCTCTGGGAGGCGGAAATACTCACGATAAAATTCTCAGAACGGGAATGTGCCGAATGGATAAAAAAAGTAAGGAATTTCTGGGAAGAATCTTCCCCGCTGATGACGGAAATATTCAGAAATCTGTCGGTCAAATGGCAGAAATACAGGAGAAAGAACGAAAAAACTGTTTACCACGGTTAAAGAAGACCCGAAGACTTATAAAGCTCCCGCACATCCGGACAGTTTTCAAGCTCGATTTTAAGCCTGCGTCTTAATTTTTCCACGAGGTCACCGGAGAGCACGCCGTAAACCACTTCGAATCTTCTCAGCATCGATGCCAACGCGTCGCACTTATAAACCATTTCATCGAACGGATTCACTTCCGAGAGACCTTTATATATGAATCTCCTTGCGAACTCTATATCTTCGCACGTTCTGTCTGCAAGCTCCTCAAGTCTGGACAGCCCGTTGTACATACTATTTACTACTATCAGGTAGTATATAAAGTTTTAAAACGTTTTAAACTAAATTTTTATCTGCCCCGATGATTCGTGATAGGCGGAGGTATTATGATGACCGAAAGAAGGTGAGATGAGGGGCAAGCTTTATAAATATCAAACCAGCTCATTCTTTTATGCTCGGGAAGATTCTGAAAAGATTCTGGCTTTCACCCGAAGCGCAGAGAGCAAGAAGAATAAGATTTGCAAAAGAATCCGCTATAGTAAGAATAGAAAGACCCACCAGACCGGACCGTGCAAGGTCCCTGGGTTACAGGGCGAAACAGGGTTTCGTGATGGTCAGGGTCCGTGTAAGGAAAGGAACCAGAATGAGGGAAAAACCATCCGGCGGGAGGAAACCTTCAAAAGCCGGGCTTAAAAGAATAAGAAGCGGAAAAAGCCTTCAAAGAATCGCGGAGGAAAGAGCGCAAAGGAAGTATCCGAATCTCGAGGTACTGAATTCGTACTATGTTGCGGAATCCGGAAAGTACAAATGGTACGAGGTTATACTCGTCGATCCGCATCACCCGGTTATAAAATCCGATCCGAAAATAAACTGGATATGCTCGCAGAAGGGAAGGGTTTTTCGGGGTCTGACTTCAGCCGGTAAAAAAGGCAGGGGCCTGAGAGCCTGAATCAAGAGGAAACTGGATAGCGAAATAAACTTAAAGTTTTTATTCTCTATTAACGTTACATGAATTCTATCACAATCCCATTACGGGCAGAAGAGATATCTATTAGTAAAATAAAGGAATTAAGAAAACTCTCTCCTACACTCGATGAAAACATAAAAAATATAGTTGAACGTGTCACATCGGGTAAAAATATAACTGAGGTTTCTGCCCCAAAGGGTACCGGGAAAACACTATCTCTGAAAGGAGCACTTAACGAACTTTACGAATCACGTGAAATACTTTCCGATGGTATCTCCTTTAATCCTGAAAATCTGTGGAAACCTTGGCAGCCACCCTTTATGCCAATTTCACCAGAATATTATCTTGAGACCTCTCCTCCAGAAGGGGAAACTGATGTAAAAGTTGTCGATAATATTCACTATGTTTTTGATTTGGTAAATTTCGGTTTGCTTTCCAAAAATAAAGCAGAAAAAATAGGCAAGGCTGTCCTGGAAGAACTAGAAAACGGAAAACAGCTAATCCTGGTGGATGAAACTCCTTTATTTCTTTTAAAGAAATCACCCGAGAATGAAGACGTCCTTACCTCAAGTTGGGAAGAAATATATGAGAGGCTGAAAAAAGAAAACAAAAAATTACCAGACTCAGTCTACGAAGAATTCTGGGTGTCGATTAAGAAACCATCGTTTGAGGAGTTGTGTAGAATTTATGATGTGTTCGCCGATGAAGAGGTGAAACTATTAATAGAAAACTACAGCGACAGGACCCCGAGAAGCTTTGTTAACTTAATCAATAAATGCGGAAAAACTTTAACTTCACGGACTGTTATAAAAAGTTTTGAAAAGGAATTAAGGAAGAAGTTGGAGAGAAGAAGAAGTTTAGATGAGCATCTTATAGAATATATTCTCGAGAACCCCGTACTTTGGTATGATGTACACAGAGCTTACAAGATCGCACGTAAATACGACGTGAAAAGCATAGATTCACTTAAACAAAAAATAGAAGAGTGTAAAGAGACCTACGAAAGCTATTTGTTGGACATAAAATATTTACTCTGGAAAATAGCTCCTTTTTTGAAAAAAATAGATAAGTATGTTAAGGATCCGGAGCAGCTAAATTTTCCGAACTTTTCTGAAGCTGAATACACACTTTATCTACTCGAACAAATAAGAGACTATATAGATCGAAAAATCTACCTCGGCTCATATCTTCCAAGATTAAACAAAGAATACAGAGATTTAAAATATCTCCAGGGTATAGCCGAAAGAGAAAGTCTGTTCCAAAACAACCCAGAAAAATTGAAAAAATATCTCCAGGTCCTTTCTAAAAATTATACAAAGGGAAAGAGAAATAAACTACCATTTTTACAAAATAGAGACTTTTCTAAAATTATAAATGGAGAAATAAACGCCGCATCGTATCTTCTTGAGATGCTGCTTGCTGCGAAACTACACAAATAATTTATTCCAAAAGCGCTGAAACGGTTTTCTTCGGGTCGAAGCTTTCGAGATCTCCGTATCCCTGCCCGGTTCCGATAAAAAGAACCGGCTTCCTGGAAACGAAAACAGCTGAAAGAAGTGCACCTCCCTTATCGTAAACGTCCATTTTCGTGAAAACCAGAGCATCCACACCCACAGCTTCATCGAAAAGTCTGGCCTGCTCAACAACATCGTTGCCCGAAAGCGAATCCAGAACGAGTATTTTAATATCCGGTTTGTTCACTCTCACTATTTTTTTCAGCTCCTCCATAAGATTCGAATTCACATGACTTCTCCCGGCCGTATCGGCCAAAACAACATCGATTCCTCTGGCCTTCGCGTGTTCAACGGCATCGTAAACCACAGCCGCCGGATCGGATCCGTAATTCTGTTTTATCACCTTTATTCCAAGTCTTTTTCCGTGTTCTTCGAGCTGCTGAATCGCTGCAGCCCTGAACGTGTCCGCGGCTGCAAACACAACGCTAAACCCACGGTCTTTAAGGAACTTTCCGATCTTGGCGAGAGTGGTCGTTTTTCCGGAGCCGTTAAACCCGAGAAAAACTATCAAAAACGGTTTTTTCCTTCTTATCGATTTAACGATATCAAGCGCCCCAACATCGAGAATTTCGAATATCGATTTTTCAACCGTGCTTCTAACGGTCCTCTCAACCGATTTTCTTGGAACGCTCTTCCCGACAAGGCTCTTTTTTATGTCATCGCATATCTTTTCGGCCACTTCCGGAGCCACATCGCTTTCAAGTAAACCCAGCTGAAATTCCCAGAGTATGTCTTCGATGTCACCCTCTGATATTTTCTTCTCGGTCACTTTTTTTCTAACCGCCTGTTTCCCCTGAGAAATTTTACCCGAAATCTTTTTTATCCCTTCCTTCAGCTTCTTTTTCAGAAGTCCGAACAAGAGACTCACTCCTCTTTCTGGGTTTTTTCAAACTCGGATGCAAGTCTCTCCATCTGCGAGGAAAGTTCTTCCAGGGCCTTCTCAAGCTCGTTTATTCTTTTTTCAAGGATTTTTTCGGCATCTTCCCTTGTTCTGAGTGCAGCCACACCGGCTCCGAGACCCACGAGTATTTTTTCCGTATCCTTAAGAGACCCCCGGACGAAGTTTCCGCTACCGAGAGGGATGAAAACTTCGTCGCCTGCATTACCTATGTTTTTAACCGCCTCGAGCGTTTCCCTGAGTTCAATAAGCTTCTCGGAATAAAGCCGTTCCTTCTCCTGGAGAACTCTCATCCCTTCCTGGATGGCTAGCAGCTTGAGTGTTTTTTCCTCTTTCATTCGAAAACCTCTACGAGCACGTCGAGATCCCCACCTCTGACCGCATCCGAAACGAGGACACCCCTTGAATTAACCACAACACAGGATTTTATAAACGTTTCGCTTACCTCACCGATCTTTACCTTGAGAACTGATGAAAGGAGTTCTTTTTCCTCCTCGGTTACCTTCGAAGAGCACACACACCCCCTGTTGTTCGCAACGGCAAGGGCACCGACCGTTTTGAACCCGCCTATTGTTCCGGATACAACCTCGCATCCCATGAAATCCGAAATCGTTTTTTCAAACTCCGACAGAAGCGGGGAGATCACGCAGCCGTTATCGTTACAGAGTATAAGATTTCCGAGCGCAGTAAACCGCGTTTCCAGACGGAGAACACTCAAACCCGGGATGCTCGCCTCAGCTATCGAAGGAATTACCACGCATCCGGAGTTTCCTGCACAGAACAGACCGGCAAGCTCGGTCCCCATGATTCTTTCGGTTATAACCGGTGCACCGAAAAACTCGGATAAAAAGTCTGCCTGATTGTCGATCCCGCAGAGAACGTATGAATCCGTTGCAAACGAGTAAAGACCGATGTTCGGGTCTCTGTTGAAATCAACCTTTTTTAGCTTCATTGAGTTTCTCCTCTATTTCGCTCAGCTTCTTGAGATAATCGCCTTTAGGTTCTATTTTTTCTGCAAGCGGTTCGAGGTGAAGCACGTTACATCTTCTCTTTCTCACACCAGGCCCGTGTACCAACGCGAATTTACCGTCTTCCTGAACTTCGAGAACAACGCAACATCTTCCGGCTTCGCGACCAGCGATCTTGACGCAAACCCTTCCCGGCTCTATCATTCAACCACCTCCCTGACGGATTTCTTTATCTTCTCCCGCATGCACGTCGGACAGAGTTCGGGATAAGGTCTCTCCGGTCTCCTCTGGGATTTCGGAAGCTTTCTTATTTCGGATGGTCTCAACCGCTGTCTAACAATTTTTCTCCCGCACGAGCCGCACTTCATGTAATCCGGTTTCTTTTTAACACCCATATATCACACCCCTAACAATGTTTTTCTGAAGATGAGAGTTGCTGGTATTGAAACGATTATGTACCAGGCAAGCCAACCTATATCCGATCCCAGCAGCGGAAGGGAAAAGGGGAGTTCAACAACCGGCCCGGAAAACGTGTGCGAAATCCACGGTATGAACGCAAGGACAAGAAGCATTCCGAATATCATGGGTTTCATTGAAAGCCTGAATCTTTCCCTTACGAGCTCGAGTACCTCCTCTGTTTTTTCTGTCTTTTTCAGCTTTCTTTCTATCTCTCTGAGCCTTGTATGATCGGAAAAATACCTGTAAAAGAGCACGGAGAAGAAACTCAGCATAACGGCTATTACTGCCTCTGCCACAGCCGGACCCAGTACGAGCAGAGGGGAAAATACAGCGTTCAGCACCGTGTAGTACAGCTCTATCATCGCTTACCACCTACCATTTCGTATAGATCTTCGGCTATTTTCGAAGCCTCAACGCCCCGATAGATTTTAATCGGACACCCTGTTATAACCGAACAGGCCGCAGCGAAAAGCCTGTTCATTCTCTGATGTTCTTCTATCTCCTCTTCGCTTTCGTTATCCCTACCCGTCCTTGCACCGGTCAGTCTGTCGAGGCTTCTTCTTGAAAGGATGACCGAAGGTCTTTCCTCTCTTATTACTATGAGTTCCGGTTTAAAAATATTAAGTGCCTGCAGCGGCATGCCCGGAAGATAACCGTATTTTGTTTTCACCGAGAGATGCGTATCGAGAATTATTTTTCTGCCTTCGATCGTTTCAAGTGCTTTGGCTCTGAGGGCGATTATTTCTTCCGGCCTCATTTTTCTTATTTCATCTCTCGAGGAAAGACCGCCTATCTTTGCCATGAGCTCACCGAGGCCGATTATCACGAATTCCGGATCGAGCTCCCTCAGTAACTCCATTACTTTGGTCTTCCCGACACCTGGAACGCCAGAAAAAATTATCCTCATACCCATTTCTTCCTCAACCAGATTTAAAAATGTTTCCCCGGGCGGTTCCGTAGCTTCTCTTACCAAATCTCCCAGCCGTAATTAATTCCGCAAGTTTCAGCAGATGTTTTGCCTTTTCGCATGAGGTCTTAAGAAGCCGTGTAAACAACCGACCATCTACCCCTTCACTTTCCCAAACCCTTAAAGGTTTCACTCTGCCCTTTAAAACTCCCGAACTGCTCACTTCAGAACCTTTCCGGTTTCAAGGTACCAGAGATATAGATCGAGCTCGCCGGGAGAGATTCCAACACTCTCAGCTAATCCCCTCAGAATACTTTCGATTTCCAGATATTTTTTCCTTGTAAGCGACTTCGGTTTCTGCACGATACCGTATCTGGAAAGAAGTTCGAGGATGTGGAAATCTATTATGGCATAATCGAAAAAACCTATGTTCCTGAGGAAGTGACTTGCCTCTTTGTAACCAATTCCTTTCACGTTCTTAACCAACCATTCTCTCGGATTTTTCCCGCGTATAACTTTTTTAAGCTCATGTAAATGTTTTCTTGCCTGGACTATGTATTTTGCTCTTGATGTCGGAAACCTGTGACCGAACTTTCTCAGCCTCCCTGCAAGCTCCGATTCGGTTAAATCGATGAAGCCGTTTCCGATCTTTTCCTGAATTAGTATCGCTCTCTCTGCGTTGAAATTCGCCGTGAGTATACAGAAACAAAGCTCACTGAAAATCTCCTTCTCGCTCCGTTTGTTTCTGAACTCCTTTATACGAGTTTGTACAAGTTTTCTCACACCACTTTCCTTTAGTTTTTTCACGTCCCTGCACAGCTTCGAAAAACCGTCCAACTACTGCTCACCTTTCCACAGACCATGGAGATTGCAGTAACTTCTGACTTCTATTCTTCCGTGGATACAGAACTCGGCCTCCGGTTTCTCGCCGGGACTCAAAAATTTTCTGCAAATTTCACGACCTGCACGAACTTCGATCCACTCGATATAATGATTCTCTTCCATCGGATGAGGAACCGAACCGACTTTCACTTTTACACCGTCTGCACTCTTCTCCACGACAGGAACGTGTTTTTCTCTACCCTCGTTTTCCATCTTCGCCTCCAGCAACACCATTTCCCGCTCGCAGCACCTCAATTCACCTGAACCTCTGTGCAAAACCTCGATAACATTTCCGCACTCTCCACACTTATACACGGTTCCATCACCGATCCAGCTCCTCAAGAGCTTTTCTGAACATCTCTCTGTGATGTTTTTCCCTTTCCATCGCGATCCTGAAACTCTCGGCCGCATCGTGTCTTCCTTCTTCCTCGGCTTCCTTTATGAATCTCGGGTACATCTCTTCGATTTCGTAGTTTTCACCTTCTGCTGCAGCTTTAAGATTTTCCTCGGTTGAACCGATCTCACCAAGAACTTTTAAATGGTTTATGGCATGCGCAGTTTCAGCACCGGCTGCCTCAAGAAAGAGCTGAGCTATTTCTGGTTTTCCCTCCTCCATAGCCTTCATCGCAAAAGCCATATATTTCGACCTTGCCATACTCTCGCCGGCGAAGGCCTTTCTCAGATTTTCTTCTGTTTTCACAACACCACCTCCTTTAGTTATGATAACTTTATAAATGTGTTCGAATATATAAAATTATGGTTCGAATTTCAAACCACAAGCTCCTGGAAGAACTCGAAAAAAATTCAAGAATACCGTACAGCAAACTAGCCAGAAAATTCGGAGTAACGGAAACCGCAATAAGAAAAAGAATAAGAAAGCTCGAAAGGGAAGGCGTGATAAAAAAGTACACACTCGTTTTGGATCCGAAAAAACTCGGCTTCCAGACCGTTACGCTCATCGGCATCGACACCGGACCGGAAAGTTTTCTAAAAGTGCTCAGAAAACTGGAAGAATCTGACAAAGTAAAGTCCCTGTGGACGAGCTCAGGCGACCACATGATCCTCGCAGAGTGCTGGTTCAAAGATACGAAAGAACTTTCAGCTTTTATAGACCGTCTCGAAAAAATGCACGGTGTAACCAAGGTCTGCCCGGCGATAATAATTGAAAAGATAAAATGAATTATACCCCTACGAACCTTCTCACCATCGGGTGCATTTCTTCAACGTGCTGTCTGCTTATCTGTTCGTAGAATTGGTGAATTATCATAACGGTAAGAAGTATTCCTGTGCCGGTTCCTATTGCACCTGTAAGGTCTGCGAAAGCCGCAAGAAAGCCTACAAAAGCTCCACCGAGAACAGCAAGCGGCGGAATGTATCTCTCAAGTATTCTTTCGATTATTCTCGGGTCCCTCCTGAAACCTGGCAAAGTAAGATAAGAAGATTTGAACTGTTCGGCCACGGTCTTTGCGTCCATCCCGGCGGTATTGACCCAGAACACCGAGAAAAGAATCGAGCCGCCGATCATGAAGAGGGTATACACGACCGCTCTCAGAACATCACCGAGCACTATTTCCGGTATCGGCCTGGTTCCGGCCATGAGTATTCCGAGGCCGAGACCGACAAGCCCGCCGAGTATACACATTCTAAGGGTGTATTTTTTGAAAACGAACTTGGAAAGCGCTATAAAAATCAGGGAAAACATGCCGCTCAGGATAACGGCAAATTTCAACCCGAGAGCCTCGTTCGGCCCTGGAGCCCTGAGAAATTCAGCCACAGGCTTGAGAAGCGGAACGGACATACCCATTAACTGAAGGTTCGCGAGAACAGCCGCCGTAAGTATAACAGGAATATTGCTCGTGTAGATGAACCTCAGAGGCCAGCGTCTAACTGCGAATTTTCCGAAAGGCATGGAGATTGCCATCGGAATTTCGATTTTCATCGCCTGAGCGTAGATGACTATTACGAAAACCATTATGAGCGAGATCAACGGCAAAAACGATAACAGAGCCTGTGCGGGCTCGCCGCTCATCAGGTTGTGAACGAAACCCGAAATGACACCACCTTCAAAAGGTGAAAATATTCTAACGAAAACCGTTTTCGACACGCCGGCTGCAATGAAAAGCGAAACACCGGAGCCGATACCCCATTTAGAACAGACTTCATCCATGAGGATTATCAGTATCCCTCCGGCCGCCAGCTGAAGAATGACAAAAGGGATAAGGTACTCCGCCGCTGCAGGCACGGCACCTGCCAGAACGTATATCGCAGCCTCAAAAAAACTAAAAAACACGGCAAGAAGCTTCTGCGCCGAGGTGAACATGGCCCTGCCTTCAGGAGTTTTGGTATCCCAGTTGAGAATTTTGCTTCCTACAAGAAGCTGAAGAATTATCGATGCCGTGACTATCGGTCCTATACCAAGGGTGATAAGCGAACCGAACGTGGAACCGAAAATTATCTCGAGGAATTTTAACTGAGCAACAGCGTTCTCCTGAATACCGTAAACTATAACCGATCCGAGAACGAAGTAAAGAACGAGTACTATCGCTGTCCATTTCAGCTTTTCCGAGAGTCCGAGAGTTCTATCGGGCTCCTTTACCCCTGGCAAATACTGGGCGAGCTGTATTATGTTCATTTCAATCTCCTGAACTCCTGGATTATGAAATATACTATCCCAACGAGAAAAACGAACGAACCGATGCTGGCAAGAAACACCGTGCCTTTAACGAAGCTTCCGAGAAGTAAACCGATCCCTACCAGAACGGAACCGAGGATTATCAGGTAGAAGCTCAGGCATACCTTTTCCTTTTTTCGATCTTTCTCAGCACGCAGCACACGGCTTCACTCTCCGGGTTTTCTTTCGAGTAACCCTCCATAATATTTTCCCATATCTCATTTAAATACTTGAAATGAGCTGATTTCACGGATTCAAAAAGCACGGAAAGGTCTACAGCCATGTCTTCCTTTCTCGTGGAGAAAAACCCCAGGCCGAAGTCGATGAAGAAAACCCTTCCGTTATAGATCATGTTCGAAGTCGTGGGATCACCGTGAATTATTCCTCCCCTGTGTAGTTTACCGAGACCGGAACCTATTTCGAAACACACATCTTCGTGAAAATTTTCTGAAAGGATCTCCTTTACGGATTTTCCCGGTACAAACTCCATCCTTATTTCGCATTCCGAAACCGAAATAACTCTGGGTACCGGTACACCGAGTCTCCTGGCAGAAGAAAGTAGTCTTGCCTCGAGTTTTGTTCTCTGCTGTCTCAGTTCCCTGTCAAGCTCGGGATGTCTGTACCCTTTTTTTATTCTTTTCTTTATAACCTCATCTTCCTTTACCGTAACCACCGCTTCGGCTCCCCGAAACTGCATAAAAAGGTTTAATTTGGTGAAAATAAAAATTTAAACCATGAGGATAATTTTCGACACGAATATCCTTATATATTCAGTGAAACACAAAGTCAGACTGGAATTCCCGGGAGCGGAACTTTTCGTTACCGAAAGCGTTTTGGCCGAGCTCAAAAATCTTGCCAGAAACCGCGGGAAAACGGGAAGGTATGCAAGAACTGCCCTTGAGATCGTGAAGGATTTCGGCGTTCTCCCCGGATCCGGGAAAACAGACGACGACCTTCTGGACTACGGTTCGAAAGGCTATGCGATCGCAACACAGGACGAGGAGCTGAAAAGAAAGCTTGAAAAGGCAGGATGTAAAGTTATTTATTTACGGCAGAAAAAATATTTTGCGGGATTGGAATGATCGTTCACGTGGTAATCCGCATTTCGAAAGGCTCGAAAAACATATACTCGCGAGGGTCCGTGTTTCCGGTGCTAATCGGTACTCTGGATAAGTCGTGCCCGGCAAATTACGGAATCATACCGAGAGCCCATTCTCTCAACGGCCTCGGTTGTTTCGTTTTCGCGGACGAACCGATCGTTCCGTGTACGCTTGTAAGGGCAAGGGTCATAGGTTCGATCAAAGTCGAATCCGAGGGTATAACCGATGATGAAATTTTAGCCGTTTCTCCCGAGTCATCGATAAAGGACGTTTCAGAACTGCCCGCAGACTTATTGGAAGAGGTAAAATCTTTTCTAACGCACCTGAAGAAAAAGGAACTCGGAGCTACAGTAAAGTTTAAATCTATCAAAGACAAAGAAAAAGCAGAAGCCGTTGTTGAAAGAGCCATCGAGCTTTACAAAGCGCTGGGTGAGTGAATGTATCACATTGTAAGGGTGGAAGACGATATAAGCGTCCCGCCGTCGAAGTTCGACCTTCCGGTGGAGGAAGCCGTAAAGGAAAGTATTTCCGAAAAGTTCGAGGGGATGATAAAAAACGACATAGGGGTCATACTATCGGTAGTTACCGTAGAGGAGATAGGCGACGGTAAAGTGCTTCCCGAGGACGGATCGGTCCATTACCCGGTGGTTTTCAAGCTCCTTACCTGGCTCCCGAAGGAACAGGAGGTAGTTGAGGGTGAAGTCGTGGATATAACCGAGTTCGGGGCTTTTATAAGAATCGGTCCTGTGGACGGGCTCGTTCATATCTCGCAGGTTATGGATGATTTTGTAAGTTACGATGAAAAGAACTCGCAGCTTACAGGAAAGACGAGCAAAAAGGTTCTGAAGGAAGGCGACGCTGTGAGGGCAAGAATAATTTCGGTTTCGCTCAAGGAGCAGAACAAGGTCGGACTCACCATGAGACAGCCGAACCTGGGGGCTTTACGCTGGCTGAATAAAGGGTGATGTATTTGCCAGAACAGGCGTGCAGACTCTGTAGAAGACTCGTGGCAGGTAATCTGTGCCCGGCGTGCAGATCGAATGATTTGACGAGATCGTGGAAAGGAATACTCGTGGTTTTCGACACATCGAGCGAAATGGCCAAGGAGGCAGGACTTTCATCTCCGGGAAAATACGCTGTTAAGGTAAGGTGATGGCCGTGGAGGTTTCGGTAATATCCGAGAAAAAGAACCCCGTTATGAAAAGGAGGGAGCTGGTACTATCCGTTGACTACAACGGGGGTCCGACGCCTTCAAAGGAAGAGCTTAAGAACAAAATCTCGGCCGTGCTTTCGGTGGAGCCGGAGAGAGTTGAAGTTTCCAAGGTGCTTTCGGAAAAAGGCGCGGCAAGGGGCCGTGTCTGGATAAAGATAAAAGAGGTCAGCGATGAAAACGCTTGATGGTTTTCTTATCCGATCGCACGAGTGTTCTCTCACAGACTACGGTAGGTACCCGGGGTCGAGAAGTGTTGAGGAGCTTATAAAAAACGGCCTGGTTGTGATTGACAAGCCGCCCGGTCCGACCTCCCATCAGGTGACCTCGTGGGTGAAGGAAATTCTCGGTGTGAAGAAGGCCGGGCACGCCGGCACACTTGACCCAAGGGTATCCGGTGTTCTTGTGATCGCGCTGGAAAACGCCACGAAGGTCATGCCGATTCTTTCAGCGTGTCCGAAAAGTTACATCGCCCTGATGCATCTCCACAGGGACGTTCCCGAAGAAAAAATAATAACGGCTTGCAGGTCGTTCATCGGAAAAATAACCCAGATTCCCCCGCGGAAATCAGCGGTTGCGAGGAGGCCGAGGAAAAAGGAGATATACTCCATCGAAGTCCTTGAAATACAGGGCAGGGATGTCCTGATGAAGATCGATTGTGAGGCAGGGGTGTACATAAGAAAGCTCTGTGTCGACATAGGCACGAAGCTCGGCGTGAGGGCACACATGCAGGAGCTGAGAAGAATAAAGTCGGGCCCGTTTTCGGAAGAAATGTGCGTGACACTCCAGACGTTAAAAGACGCTTACGTTTTCTGGAAGGAGGAGGGTAACGAAGAACTGATAAGATCCGTTGTACTCCCCGTGGAAAGAGCCGTGGATGCCGGAAAGTGTGTAATAGTCAAAGATTCCGCCGTGGATGCGCTTTGCAACGGTGCACCGCTGTCACCCGGGGGAATCGTGGCGGTACAGAAAGGAATAAAAAAGGGTGAAACCATAAGTATACTTACACTGAAAGGCGAGCTCGTGGCGATAGGAATCGCGGAAATGGATTCGAACGAGATGGTCAGAAGAAAACGCGGGACAGCCGTGAAAACTGACAGGGTCCTTATGCCGAGAGGGGACGTATCCTTCCTGGAGGGCTCGTGGTGTAGCTTGGTCAGCATGAGAGCTTCGGGAGCTCTTGACCGCGGTTCAAAGCAGAACCACCAGGGGGTTCCTGTAACCGATGAGAATCCGCGCGAGCCCACCATCAATAATTCAACAGACAAGAGAAACCCTTCAGAAATTCGGTTCACCCACGTTAACATTTAACGATATTTCCCAATTTCCCTCAGGACATCTGTCATTTCATAATATCCAGGTTCGTTTTTATGATTTTTAACATCCACGAAACGAGCCGCATCTAAAGATCCCTCAGCGTACGGTCGTCTTCCGTGTATCTTATAAATTATGATAAATTTCTTATTTTTTCCTTTGAGCACAAACCAGTGGTACGCGTGACCATCCAAATACTTCTCTGGAACACCCAGAAGATCCTGAATATCTGGATCTCTTATTGAAACTATCTCAACATCATTTTCGGTAAGTTGCTCAAGATAAGATCTAACTTTCTTTGCGGTTCCGCTGGTATCTTTTTTCCTTTTTTGATGACTTTCACATATACGAACTACCAAATCTTTAAATGCTCCGGGATACATATTAGCAAGATATTCGATAGCCTCATTGAGAAGCACTATTTCCTTACACATATTAGGAGCGATGACGGCGGGGATGCTGGAATCTTCTACCATCCTTCTAGCTTCATCATGATCAAACCCTGTAGTTCCCATTACGAAAGGGGCACGGTTTTCGCAGAAAAATCTTACGTTTTGTAATCCAGCCCCGGGCGTCGAGAAATCTATCCCAACAACGTCATAATTTCCGTTGGATAACCTATCCACTTCGTCTTCCAACTTCCTCAAGAATCTTTTTCTATCTTCGGGTTCTGGGCCAAAACATTGGAGCTCCAGATCCCCTATTTTTTTAGTTTCGTTTCTTCCGCTCAGTGCAATGTCGAGTAAATTGATATCTTCTCTGTTTTCTTCTATTAACCTCGTTACCTCATTTCCCATTTTTCCGGTTCCTGACAAAAACACATTCAGCATACTTTATTCTTGGGCCGAAAAATTTAAGTACTTAACGGTCAACCAAACGCTCTAGTAGACCTTTCCGACTAACGATAATTCTGATGTTCACGCAGAACATCTGTCATCGAATAACATCCACATCAATTTTTTATTTATCCCGATACCCCGAACAAAAGTTTTGGTATATCTTTACTATCCTCTGTTTGATAATTAATATATTTTTTAATCAAATTGTATATTTTAAATATCTTTTCTTCAGTTTCATTTCGTGGTTTCTCTTTTTTGTCAGCTTTTTGTATGATTACGTGAAAATCTTTAAATTTTCTTGACAATATATCTGGTGTAGATTTTTCCATTAATGAATTTATCAAATAATATATTTCAAAGCATTTTTTCTGATCTCCTTCTAAATAAAGCCGTTTTATTCGTTTAAAGCTATATCTGAGGATATTTCTTATTTTTTCTACATCTAATTCTTCTAACGCAGCAATATACTCTTTCTCTATATTTTTTGCCTCTGTACTCTCAGGCTTATTGTTTACCTCTATCAGATTAAAACTTTTTAATACATTCCTTGGATTATAGACAAAAACTTCGCCAGTATATCCATCAATGCTAATTATATCTCCATCTGTGATATATTCAACATCCACTCCAACGACACAGGGGATCCCAAGCTCCCTGGCAAATATTGCAGGATGTGCTAAAATCGTGTTAACTTTAGTAACGATTCCTCTAGCTTTAATAAATATAGGATAATATTCTGCATGTAAAACATATGTTACTAAAATATTACCTTTTTTAAATAATTTTTTTGCTTCTTCTGGCGGTTGATCATCTAATATAAACTGTGCTACACCTTCTGCTTTTCCTGGGCTCGCAGGCACACCCTTTAAAATAGTAGCTTTTTTATCAGTCGGTTTTTCTCTATCTTTCTTTGAAGATAGCACAATATCTTTGGATTGTAGTATATAAACGTTTTTTCCATCAAATGCCCATTCGATGTCTTGAGGCATGCCGAATATATCTTCAATTTCTAATGATGTTATTACTAAGTCAGATATAAAATTAGGTATATCTTTATTGTTTATAATGTCTCTTTGTAAATATATTCTTGTAGGATTTTGATAGCCATTTGTCAGTCCCTCTCCGCTTCCCTTTACATACTCAATAATAATCCGATTCTTACCATTTACATCTCTTGTAAACAAAATCCCTGAATATTTTGGTTTTATTAATCGCTGAATCAAACAAGCCATTTTTATTTTATCAGGATTTACATTTACAGATCTACAATAAGATATAGCTCTTTTGGAGGTTACTGATTTAAAAATTTTTTCTATAGCATCTAATATCTCATCGACTGTGTTGAGATTTGAATATGTATCGAATACTCCTGGAAAGCTGAAATTATGTTGATCTTCGACATTTGCAGAACTTCTTACAATTACAGGACCTCTCCCCTCAAGCAAATATGGAGAATTAAAATATTCTTCTATAGTTTCTTGGGGTAATATCTTATTATTTTTCCAAATATCATAAGATTTTGTGGTAACTACAAATCCTGTAGGAACATTAAAATATTTCGTTAATATAGATAGTCTGTATGCTTTACCACCTATTAATTCAACAGGCCCACCTGCTGAAAGAGACCTTACAAGGTCTCCCTGAGCTGATCCCATGTTAAAATTACTTCCTTACCGCTTCTTTAAGTTTATGTCACGTGTCGACATGAGCCTGCGTTACAGAAATTTTTTCAATATGTATTTTTCAGTATCCCGCTGAATACACGCTTTTCGGTAATTCATCTTGTTTTCACTTGTTTTCAATTCTAATAACGAAACTAAGAAATTGCAGGACTTCAAAGTATATTCGCTGCTAAAAATTGAGGTATTTTCACTAAATTTGGATTCTTACGATAATTGCGCTAATTTCTTTCGATTTTGTTAGGTGTGATATTTAAAAATGAGAAATAAATTCAGATTTTTATTTTGTTAGTCTCCCGATTCCTTGCCCAAGAAAATATCCAATTAATTCCGAGATCACAACACCTGCTGTGCCTCCGATAGCACCTGGAATAATTCCTCTGATACCATTTTTTACTTCAAAAATCTCGTACAGAGTACCTTCCCTTGTTTTGTTGTACCCGTATATTGCACCAGCACCTGCGCCAGCACCTATAAGTTCATTTTCAAAAGAAAATGGATTTATTGTATTTCTCTGCGCATCTGCAAATCCTTTTACTACACCTACACCAAGTGAAGTTAATTGTACAGCACAATTTGCCAAATAACCTATGATTTCACCTTTGTTCATTAAATATCACCTCCAATTTTTCTAAATTATTTATTATTTTTACCACCAAAAAGTATTTAAAACTTTTTCGGACCAGAAGATTCCTTTCAGATCACCATAAATAAAATGGATTAGTGATGCATCATATAAATCACAACACACTTCCAACGGCCTGGGTGTAATTCGCTGTCTCCATGAGTTCAAGGATTTTCCATGCGAGAGGTACTGAAAGGAGT
>JAADFI010000034.1 GCA_013152905.1 Microcaldota archaeon | reverse complement strand
CATCAGCAGTTTTCAATTTTAAAGGACTGGAACATCTCCTATAAACATCTCCCCTTCGGTGCCTTTGAGATTGCGGATGCTTACAGATTGGAACAGTCGGGTGAGCTTCTCCTGTGTTTCAGAACGAGAAAACTCCACATGCCGGATCTTCACGTGCTTTGCAGGGATCTCAGCGAAGCAAAAGACTGGATGCTGAAAATCCATGAAAAGATTTATGACGAGATCAGAAAACTCGGCAGGGATTACGTTTCTCTTTATAATTTTTCGTCCAGAAAGTTCTTTGAAGAAAACAGGGATTTTGTACTCGAACTCGTCAAACACGAAGGCAAACCTGTTTTGCTGTGCTTCTATCCCGAGGAAATCAACTTTTACTGGACCATTAACATCGAATACCATATAATCGATTCGATGTCCCGACCCAGGGAGATCGGAACCGTCCAAATCGACACGGGAAACGCGGAAAGATTCGGGATAAAGTACACGGATAAAGACAACCAGCAGAAACACCCTGTGATTTTACACACCGCGATAATAGGTACAATAGAAAGGTATCTTTACACGATATTCGACACCGCGTTAAAGGAAAAAAACCCGGTTCTGCCTCTGTGGTTGTCTCCTGTACAGGTCAGGTTATGCCCGGTTAACGATTCGTTCATCGATTACTGTACGGAGATTGCGGACAGGCTGGAGAAAAACCGTATCAGGGTGGACATCGATGACCGCGAGGAAAGCGTGCAGAAAAAGATAAGGGATGCCGAAATCGAATGGGTGCCGATGATAATAGTGGTCGGGAATAAGGAAAAGGAAACTGGAAAACTTGCGGTGAGGTTCAGAAAGACAGGTGAGGTCAGGGAAATGGACATCGATGAGCTCGTGCAGACCGTGAAAAACGAGACAGAAGGTTATCCCTTCAAACCGCTTCCGTTACCGCGATTCGTTTCGCAACGCCCGAGATTCAATTAGAAACGGCTTGTGATTTTTTTGTCTTATTCAATCCGGTGTTCCTTGAAATAATTTTACCCATTCTCGAGGAAGAAAGAGGACTTATCGAGAATCTTAGGTGGGAATACCAAACGTCATCCACGCACGATTTTCCGCAGACCGGTTTCAACGGCGGTCGCCGATAAGGTTTAAATATAATTATCACTAAATAGTAGTTATGGATCCGCGTAATGTGAAAAAAGGCCCGGAGTTTACAGCCGTCAGAAGGAACCTCACCGTAAAGCATCGGAAGGGGGACAGAACCATAATCGAACAGGTTCTTCCGGGAGTCCTGAAACTCGTGAAACAGTACATCAGCGAAGTGGTACCGGAAAACGTGAAAAAGGAGTGCGAGTACTTGTTCGGTAAACCGTGGGAAGGAATTCCTTTCAGATATCTCCTCCGTTTGGACGGGATGTGCTCCTATCTGAACGGGCTCGGTGTGATCAGAGATCTGATTCTGAACCCCGGGGAAGTTAAACCGTGCGAACTTTTGAGCGTCGATCTTCCTTCCCCGAAGGACAGGAATTACGAGCAGAAATCCAGACTAGTTGAGGAATACACAAAACTCGTTGTGACGTACGCTGAACCTCACATCGAATTTTTCGAAATTGCAACGGATGAAAACTATTACATGTCGCCTGAAGAATACAGGGCGTTCGTCAAAAAGCTGAGAAAGAAAATAAGAAACGATGTCCCGAGTCATCTTTACTACACGGTCCTTGCACCTGGTGATGACGGAATCCATAACCACTTTTTGGTGCTGGAAAACGGAATTTATGTTCTGAGAATAAAAGGCGGTGAACCGAACAACGACATGGAATATTTCAAAGGCGGTAAGGTGATCGGAGTTTACAAACTGAACAACGGAGTCCACGATGCATCTCCGGAAGAAATACTCAGACAAAAACCTGGCAAGGAATTCGCAAA
Source organism: Microcaldota archaeon (assembly GCA_013152905.1). Classification (GTDB taxonomy): domain Archaea; phylum Aenigmatarchaeota; class Aenigmatarchaeia; order Aenigmatarchaeales; family JAADFI01; genus JAADFI01. The sequence continues at coordinate 1,712 of JAADFI010000034.1, read as the reverse complement.
ACCGGCCCTCGAAAAATACCTTTCAGGTCTCTGATTTATTTATGCGCAAAGTAAAACAGTCCCTTTCTTTCGCATCTCACGAAACCGAAGCGCTCGAACTGACAGATCTCATCGGATTTCACATCGTTTATCCCTGGTTCGGCCAGACCGGTGATTCTGCCGTCTTGCATTATCACACCGATCTCAACGGAATTCTCCGGCACCCAGTGAATTTTCGGTATTTCTTTAACTTCAAGCGATGATACCCTTGGCGTTTTGCTCAGAACAACGTTACACAGATGCATCAGCCTTACTTCGGTTCCGGAAAATTTTTCAAAATCTGTCTTTTCCACGAATATTTTCCTGGTCACCGGAATGGTTCTGAACTTACTTTTATCGGGAAGCAACGGTGCTTCAACGGTCTCGACGGGAATTCCGTCCAGCTCGATTTCAACCGGCTCCGAAACGAAAAAATACCTTTTGGCAACGGGATCGATTATCTTCCGGTTTTCCGAATAGAGAATCTTTAGGTCGAGCTTCGCATCCGACTCGGTAAAACCGCAACGGATCATGTAGTTTCTCACCGCCTCCGGAGTTATTCCCCTCCTTCTCAGCGCTCTGAGGAAAAGAAGTCTGACATCATCGAAACCTGAGTAAACACCTTTTTCTATCAGCTTCCTGACTCTGCTGGTCGAAAGCTCCTGGCCTTCTGCTTTCAATCTTCCGAAAACCTTCACGAACGGATATTCCCATCCCAGGATTCTGTAAAGGTACTTCTGCCTCTTTTCAGAGATCGCGAGATCCTTCCCCCTTATGATGTGGGTTACACCGAAGTCCTTATCGTCGACCGCGGAAGCGAAGTCCAGGGTCGGCCAGAGTTTCTCACCGGAAAACGGGTGCTCAGGCTCGTCCACCAATCTGAAAGCGACCCAGTCGATCACCGCCGGGTCCGGGTTATGAAGGTCCGTCTTCACCCTTCCGACTATCTCGCCTTCACTGAATTCTCCAGAAATCATAGAATGCCATAGTTCAAGGTTTTCCTCGAGCGTCCTCGACCTGCAGGGACAGGATTTCCTTTGAGTTCTTACCTTTCTTGACCATTCTTCCGGAGGACATGTACACATGTATCCGCCGCCGATTTCGATAACTTTTTGAAAAACCTCCCGGTATCTTTTCAACCTTGCCGAAGCCCTTTCTATTCGTGAAATCTCAACCCCGAGCCATTTCAGATCTTCTTCAATCCAGCTATACGCTTCACGGATCGGGGTTTTTCCCGGGTTCTTCGGATCCGTGTCGTCGAATCTTAAGATGAGTTCTCCCGAATACCTCTTCCTGTACTCGTCGTTCAGCACAGCCGCTCTGCAGTGTCCGAGGTGAAGCGGTCCGTTCGGAGAGACGGCAAATCTGAGAACAACCTTACCGGAAACCGGGAGTTCCGGTAGACCTCCCCTTCTGGTTTCGGTCTTCTTCAGCCCCCCGAATCTAGATAACTCGGATTTCTGTTTTTGTAAGTCCCAGGAATTAACCTCGCGCACGGTTTTTTTCACGAGTCCGATAACCTCCTTTACTCTGTCTCTCAGCTCCGGTCTGGATGCCAGAACTTTTCCTAGAACCGCCTTTTCATCGGCATGTCCACCGTGCTCAACCGCATTCGCAAGCGCGAATTTCAGGACCACATCTTCAATCTCCATACTCATGAATTCTTGGATTTTTTATAAATGATTTTCGGAAAG
>JAADFI010000033.1 GCA_013152905.1 Microcaldota archaeon | reverse complement strand
CCACATGATTAATTTATCCACCGAAAAGGACTTAAAGGTTAATTTTAAGAGTGAGGCGGAGAAATAAAATTTATGATAAAAGCTCTTTCGGCGGTTTTTATTCTGATCGCAGCCCTGGTTATCTACGGATACGTAAGCGAGTTAAAACCACAGGAAGACAGAGCGATCGACGATACGAACGTAACGGTTGTCGGTGAAAACCAGCAGGAAGAAATCGTTCCGCCGGCCGAACCCGTTTCCAAAAGAAGTTACCCGAAATTCATAAAAGGTATCTGGGATCCGGGCTTCGTGGAAAAGGACATAAAAAATCCGGAATATCTGAGAAGTCTGGGTGTAAACACGGTCGTCGTGATAGTCGCAATCAACGATAAGTTGAAGGAATACGCGGGACCGATGGAGGGCGAAGATGCCGTCGAGGCATACAAATGGCTGGTGCGCGATGCAAAGAGAAACAACTTCACGGTGATGCTTGTTCTAGAGTACGGATATTTCAAAGGTAACGAGATGTATCCGTCAAAAAAGTTCTCCGATGCCGAAAAATTCTTGAACGGTTTTAAAAACCTATCGGTCAAGTGGGCTGAGATTGCTGAAGGTCTAGACGTAGAATACTTTTCGCCGATAAACGAGCTCGATCAGGTTTTCTTTGAAAACGGTTTCAGCGATGACGAGATAATCCGGATAGAGAACGAGTTCTTCGGTGAAGTTATCCCAAAGATAAGGAAAGTTTACAGCGGAAAGATCTACTGCAAAGCGGGAAGTGTGCACAGCAGGAAGGTTTTCCCGTACGAAGGGTGCGATATTCTCGGGACCATAATAGCTCCCTCGCGGACGGAGAGGCTGGAAAAAATTTCCAGAGCCTATCTCGAAAAGGCCCAGGAGTGGAGCAGGAAAACCGGGAAGTGCTGGATAGTCGGTGAGTTCTTCATCCCCGGCGCCGATCCAAACGGATACGCGATAGGGATCAACGAAATTAATAAATCTGAGGTGAAGCCGTGCGGCGTTGTTTTCATGGGCCCGCTTAACCCGGCAGGCGGTTTCGGGAGGAACGAGGAGTCCGAAAAGATGGTGAGGGATTTCTTCCGGAACGGCACCATACCGGAAGTGCGGGGAGAGTACCGTCTTGTAATCGGGTAGATCAACCGAGAACAAGGATTTTTATTCCGATGTCACCGTATTCGGCCGTGTAGATTTTTTCGAAATCCATTTTCGGAACGAACTTCATGCATTTTGACGCCGTCAGTATCACGGCTTTCTTGAAATCCGAGCGCAGAAGGTTCCTGAAAAAACCGTCATAGAGCTTTCTGAGATGTGTCTTCATTCTTATCCCGTATGGCATGTCGACGCATATTCTATCGAAGTCAAGCGGATACACGGTCGCATCCGAGACAAAAAAATTTACCTTCGCTTCCGCCACCCGCGAGTTTTCTACCGAGAGTTCAACCACCTTCCTGTTGGAGTCGAAGCCGTATATCCTGCTTTCCACGTGTTTTTCTCTGTGCGATGTTTTGAGCTTTTCAAAAAACGAGGTGTTCAGCCAGAAGAGTTTTTCAAAAGCGAAGTTTCTGAACTTGTTCGGCTTTTCAGAAAGAAAATGGTACGCCTCTATTGGAATCATGCCAACTCCGCACATCGGGTCGAGGAAGGTTTCTTTATTTCTCAACCTAGAAATCCTTACCATCGAATTCGCTATGGTAGAACGAAGGGATGTTATGTACGTATGCTTTCTGTACCACCTTTTATGCAGGGATTCACCGGTTGTATCGATACCCAAAAGGAAGGAATCACCCCTTACTTCTGATAAAAAAGTTATATCCGGTTCGGACAGATTCACTTTAAGTTTTTTCCCAGTGGTTTCCTGAAAAGAATCTATTATTCCCTGACCTATTACGGATGAAATATCGATGCTCGTGAAGGGATGTGTTCCGTGTCTTTTCGTTCTCACGGCAAAGGTCTGTTCCGGTTTTATAAAACTGGAAAAGTCAATTTTCTTAACGGCAGAGTAAATATCATTTAAGGTTTTTATTCTTGCTTTCTCTATCACGATAATTATCCTGTGAAGGGTTTTAGAAAAGTAATTCAGCTTGAATATATCCTTTTCTTTACCTTTAAAGACAAGCAGGCCCCTGTGAAACATTTCCGCTTCCCTTCCGACCCTTTCCTTTATTTCCTGAATCGCAATTTCTTCCAGACCGGGATTGCACGTTGCCGAGAGAAGCATAACATTTTTTAATCCGCGGGAGCAAAAAGTTTAAATGTATTCACTTTCTAATGATGACTATGTGCCAGAAAAGTCTGGGAGAGATAGTAAAAGACTTTCTTGACGACAGGAACCTTAGGCTGGAAGTTACTGAAGGAGAAAAGAGTGTTGCTGTCGTGATTCCCGCGATGGATTATTCGTATCTGCACGATCTTCTTCTCATGCTTCCTTCTATTGCAAAAGGCGAGATGGTGTTCGGTGAAGGATATACCGAGGTTGTTGACGAAGAAAGCGGTATACGCCTAGGTATTTATAAAACCGACTGCGAGAAGTGTCCAGTTCCTTATTCGAAAAACGGCATGGTCGTGTACGGAGAGACATTTGGTTCAAAAGAGGAGCTCGCGAGCCGGGTTTCCGAAATCCTGGAACTCATATACTGTTACGATGAAGTCTCAAGGCGGACCAAATAGCAAATGTGTACACCGCGGGCGGCAGGCTGTGTTTTTCGGCTTCGCGTCCGAGGAGCTCTTCGAGTTCTCTGTAAATGCCAAGCGGCAGACCTCTGTTTTTCTCGTAGTCCGGCACCGGAACGTTGTACCCGTTTGTCTTTAGGTATCTCAGGACCCAGAGGTCTATCGTTACAACGCACGGATAGCCGAGCTTGTTGAGATAGAACGAAGCTGTTTTCGGGCCGACCCCGGGAACGTTTTTTGCAATTTCGTCCCTGAGTTCCCTATCCGGAGAGGAGTTTCTAAGGATTTTTTCCGGAAGATCCGAAGAAAGCCAGTATTCGGCGGCTTTCAGTATTCTTTCTGCTTTTCTCCCGGGAAAAAGCGTTTTTCTGATAGCTTCTTTGAACTCCTCCTTCCTCTTTACGATTTCTTCGGGTGTGTCGAGCTCCTTTCTTTCAAGGGCTTCGTAAATTTTGAGAGCTTTTTCGTCCTTATCCGGTGCTGTCAGCATGCATCGAAGAAGCGGAGAAAAAGTTCCATCCTCCGGGGTTCACCTGTTCCTGCTCCCACAGCCTCCATCCTTCTTTGATAGCCTCTGAAGATAACATGTAAAATGATAGAGATGAAAAAGTATTTAAACTGTTTAGCGCCGTTTATTATTTATTATAAAAGCCGAAACCCTCTTAAACTTTCGGAGTGAATGAAAGTTCATGTATAGCTGCGAAGGTCTTATCGGGCTCGAGCTCACGTATATTGAAAGCAAACTCGGTTCGTTGCCGGACAGAAAGCGCATAAACCGTTTGAAAGGGATGGAGAAAAGGCTGAGGAAAAATCTTGTAAATTATCAAGCCGACGGAGCGCTCGGCCGGTTTTTAAGAGAACTCAGAAAATATCAGATTAGAGAGATTCTTGCCGTGCGGAATCTCATAAAAGCCGCGGAGAACCTAAACAACAGGGAAGTCGCGGGGAGTTATCT
>JAADFI010000032.1 GCA_013152905.1 Microcaldota archaeon | reverse complement strand
CATTTCCTTTCACAACCTGCCCCGCAGAAAGCCGAATGCACGTTTAGAAGAATCTCGGCTTCGAGCTTTCTTTTTTCGCTGACCGGTATCCAGCAGCCAAAGGAACACGGAGCAGAAACGTACGAACACTCGGAAGAATTCGTGCAGCTACCTAAAGATGGTATACTTTCAAGGATTCGGTACGAGAAGCTCTCGCAGTTTACAGGCGACAGAGCCATTAAAACCGCGAAAGCAACAGCAACCGAAAGCAGCGCAGTTTTGATCACCAAAAGACCACCCCGGCATAGGAAACCACATGAGAGATATCCCGGCTTACCTCGTACGACGTGGTATACTCGATCACCTTTGAATGGGCAGCAGCGAGACTCCTGACCGCATGAACCATTGCAGCAATACATCCGTATCCACAGGCCGTACCGTGTCGTCCGAACTGGATAATCCCGTCCACATCGAATGCAAGGACCCTCTGAAGGAGTTCATCATCCTCCTTTCTTATCCCGCGGAGAATTTCATCGGGCGAACCGGAGTACTTCACGTATCCGTAACCAGGACCGTGATGCGTAAGATCACTTGAAGCAACCACGAGAATGTTTCTGCCGAGCTTTTCAGCGACTCTGAAAATTTTTTCACCGATCTCCTTAGCTTTTTCGAAATCTCCGTGAGGCATGCATACCGGAACGAACCGCACATCCGGAAAGAGAACCTGGACTATCGGAACCTGAACCTCTATCGAATGCTCCATCCCGGGAGTTCCCTTTCTGAGCTTGAGTTCTCTGGCAAACTCGGTATCGATTTTTATGATACCCAGAGGTGTTTCCCAGTCTTCAAGATCGGTGCTCGTCCTTCCCGAATTTGCGTGGTCTACACCGATAATTACAACCGTCTCGAACTTCGGTTCAACCGAAGAAAGCGTTCTCACCGCAACTCTTCCCGAGTATTCGTAACCCGCATGCGGAACAAGAACACCTTTTGCAGGCAGCCGTTCGTCGGAAACAGAACCAAGAATAAAACTCTTCAGGACTTCCGGATCAGAAGGATAGAACAAACCGGCAACCGCGGGTTTTCTCATAAAATAAAATTTCCATCTGCAGCGATAAAAAACTATCCCTTCACGACCCCGAGAGGTCTGAGCTTCGCCACGGTTTTCGAAATACCGGCTATTTCACAGACCTTAACGACTTCGTCTATATCCTTATACACATCCGGTGCCTCTTCGGCGAGAACCTTCCATGAAGCCGATCTGACGAGTATACCTTTTGAACCGAGAGACGATTTTACACTTTCGCCTCTGAACCTTCTGAGAGCGGACTGTCTCGATAGAACCCTTCCGGCGCCGTGGCAGACCGAATAAAACGTTTCCCTTGCCTCGTCCGTACCTATAAGGACGTAAGAAGCCGTACCCATGCTTCCCGGCACGAGAACTGGCTGTCCTACGGACTGATATTCTTCCGGTATCTCCGAACCGGGAGGGAAGCACCTGGTTGCACCTTTACGGTGAACGTAAACCTTTTTCCTGGATCCGTCTATCTCATGGCTTTCTAACTTACCGATGTTATGCGCCACATCGTAAACAACTTCAAGCCCGAGTTCCTCTTCGGATACACCAAGCGTACGGTAAATACTTTCCCGCACCCAGTGGGTTATCATCTGTCTGTTACACCATGCAAAATTGGCAGCGCAGCTCATTGCAGCGAAATAATCCTTACATTCCTGTGTTTCGGCGGGTGCGTACACTAACTGCCTGTCTGGAAGTCTCCTCAGCTCTTCCCTGAAAGCACGCTCAAGAATCTGGATATAATCCGTACATACCTGATGTCCGAATCCCCTCGAACCGGTATGGATCATCACACATATCTGATTCTCCTCGAGACCGAGCACAGACGCGACTTCCGGTAAAAATATTTTTTCCACCTTCTGAATCTCAAGAAAATGGTTTCCCGCACCCAGACTTCCGAGCTGAGGCGCACCTCTTACCAAAGCTTTATTACTAACGGTTGATGCGTCAGCGGATTTCATGCAGCCGTTTTCTTCCAGGCGTTTGAGGTCGTTCTCCGTACCGTAGCCGTTTTCAACGGCCCATGAAGCACCCATCTCAAGAACATCTCTCAAGGAACCAGGTGTGAGCCTTACCTTCCCCGATCTTCCCACACCGGAGGGAACGTTTCTGAAGATTTTTTCAAGAAGCTCTTTCAACCTTTTCTTCACATCATCCTCTTTAAGATTGGTCCGCAGAAGTCTTACTCCGCAGTTTATATCGAAACCTATTCCTCCGGGAGAAAGTCCGCCTTCTCTCGCATCCAGGGCAGCAACACCGCCGATGGGAAACCCGTAACCCACATGCATATCCGGGAGTGCTATCGAGTGTTTGTATATCCCTGGAAGATGCGCAACGTTCGAAATCTGCTTTATAGCGTCTTCTTCGACCTCCCTGAGAAGTCTTTCAGAAAGGAATATCCATGCCGGAACGCGCATACCGCCGGATCTCGGAAGTTCGTACAGGCCCTCTCTTATTTTCTTCAGTCTCTCCTTCATAAAATCTTTTATACGGCGCTGTGTTTTTAAAGATTTATCTCTGTGGTTCCCGCTACTCTGACGATTAATCTTCAACAAAACTACGCCTTCGAAACGCTTCCGTTTGATACGATCGCCGGACTCTTAATGTCTTGCTCATTCGGAACGCGATAACACGTCATCAACACGAATTCACGGCCTCTCTTCCTTCGAAATGTCTCTAGATCGACGGCCAAAATCCGAGACGTGTTTTTACTACCAGAAAGTTTATATATCTTAACGTAAAATAATATTATTAAGAAGAATTTTGCGTGATGAATATGGAAAAGGATAAAAAGGTGATATTCGTCTCTCACTGCCTCCTGAATCAGAATGTGAAAGCCTCGGGTAGGGAAATTCCGGATTCGGCGGTAAGAGAACTGCTCGGGCTTTTTGCCGAAGCGGGTGTTGGAATAGTTCAAATACCGTGTCCCCAGGTTGAATTCGGCGCCGGCATACAGAGAAAACCTGCATCTAAGTCGTCCTACGACACCGAAAAATACAGATCGCAGTGCAGGAAGCTTTCAAAAATGATACTCAAGCAGATCGAATCGTATCTCAAAGCGAACTACAAGGTACTTGCTATACTTGGTGTGGAATTTTCGCCTTCGTGCGCCGTTTACCAGATAGAAAACGGAAACAGAAGCGTTCCCGGTAAGGGGATATTCATCGAAGAGTTTGAAAACGAAATGAGAAAGAAGAAGTTTCAGATTCCCATAATCGGTGTAAATCCGAACAACATGTATTCCACGATAGAAAAAATACAGACGCTTCTGAGATTCAGCTGATTACCTTTCGAAACCCAGCCTGATTATAACAGCCAGAGCTATTATAAGACCGGCGGCACCAAAACCGACCACGAGATAAGAGAGAAATCTCTCCAGTACCAAAGGAAGGATCAGAAGCTCGTTCCATGCAAGGATGATTATATTCAAAGTTGTTATAGCTAGAAGGAATCCTCTTTCCTCTTTTGCTGTGATGTTGAAAATCCCCACAGCAGCCCCGAGAATTCCGATAATAAGAACTGCGGAGACATCATAAACCTCAAAAACCACCATGAGATAGGAAATTATGAAAATACCCACAAAAGCGAGCGTACCGAACGAAACTCTCTTTCTGGAGGATTTTCTCATAATATTTGATTGACCATCCTGCTATTTAAATCTTTCTGCAGGCTTCTGCACAGAATTTACAGCAAAAAACCTTCTTATCCGCAACATACCCACCGTCGTATACCTTGCAACCGCAATGGAAACACGTTTTCAGCTTGGGCTTCAGCGCGGCCTCGAGAATCCTTCCGAACTTCTCTATCTGATCCTCGGCGAACTTCCTTCCCTTTTCGGTAAAAGAAAAAACACACACCCTCTTATTTTTCTCGGTTTTCAGTAACTTCTTGTCTTTCATTTCTCTTAAAAATGGGTAAACCTGTCCCGGGTTCGGCTTGACACCGAGTCTGTTTTCGAGGTCCTTCATCAGCCCGTATCCGTGTTTTGGCCCCTCGAGAAGGGAAAGCAAAACAAAAATTTTAATCAGGCTTCCGGTCCTCATTTCCGCTCACTTCTTTCTTTTTTTCTTTTTTCCGCAGCAGCCCATTTACATCACCTCAATATCTTTATATATTTAAAAATTTAAATACTTTCCCATGAAAGCATCGTTTAAAGTTTCAAATCTCAGCTGTGCCGGCTGCGCCGCGGAAATCGAAAAGCATCTTAAAAAACTTCCCGGAGTGAAAAACGTTTCGGTAAACCCCGCCTCTTCAATCGTAACCGTCGAATTCGATCGAAGATTAACCGAGGAAAAAATAAAGACTGAACTCGAAAAACTTGGATATCCTCCGTGGAAAGAAATCCGGTTCAAAATCGCCGGTATGCATTCAACACACTGTTCGCAACTGATAGAAAGAAAACTCAAAAAAACCAAAGGCATAACAGAGGTGGTCGTCTCGTTTTCTTCTTCGGAAGCAAAAGTAAAATTCGACCCCTCGTTAATCTCGGAGATCGAAATAAAGAAAATCGTTGAATCGCTCGGGTACGAGGCAGGCGAATACGACGAAGTTTACGACATGAAAAAAAGATTCCTGATTTCCCTTGTCTTCAGCATACCGCTTCTGTACATCTCCATGGGATGGATGATAGGACTTCCTGTTCCTTTCATAGAAAATACAAAACTGCATGCGGTCCTCCAGCTCGTTTTAACAATACCTGTAATAATCGCTGCATTCAACCTATATGTCTCCGGGTTCAAAAGCCTTTTGAGAAAAAGTCCGAACATGGACTCACTCATCTTTATAGGTACATCCGCCGCTTTCGTTTACAGTTTAGGCGTTACCTTCCTCATACTTACCGGTGCACCGTACGGCCTTGAAGATCTTTACTATGAAATCGCCGCATTTATTCTCGTTTTCATTCTTCTTGGAAAATACCTTGAAGCGTTAACCAAAGGAAAAACATCCGAAGCGCTTAAAAAACTGATGGATCTGAAACCGAAAACCGCAAGAGTGATACGCAACGGAAAGGAAATGGAAATACCCGTGGAGGAGGTTAGGGTAGGTGATATCGTTGTGGTACGCCCGGGCGAAAAGATACCCGTGGATGGAGAAGTAGTGGAAGGTGTTTCCGTTGTCGATGAAAAGATAATCACAGGTGAAAGCATTCCTGTAACCAAGAAGCCAGGAGACAAAGTTATAGGTGCAACTATAAACAAATCCGGTCTTCTGAAGTTCCGGGCCACAGCTGTTGGAAGCGACACCGTACTTTCCCAGATAATAAAAATCGTTGAAGAAGCTCAGGCTTCAAAAGCTCCGATACAGCTTCTTGTGGACAGAGTATCGAACTATTTCGTACCGGCCGTTATACTTATTGCGATAGCTTCATTCGGCTTCTGGCTTGCAGTAGGCGAGCCTTTCGTCTTCGCACTAACGATATTGATTTCAGTTCTCATAATCGCCTGCCCCTGTGCTCTGGGTCTCGCAACACCGACAGCTATAATGGTGGGCACAGGGCTCGGTGCGGAAAACGGGATACTTATAAAGAATGCCGAGGTTCTGGAAAAAGCTCACAAAATGGATACCGTAATTTTTGATAAAACAGGGACGCTCACAAAAGGCGAACCCGAAGTGACCGATGTGATTCCGGACGACACGGTTCTTAAATTCGCAGCAATAGCCGAGCTCGGAAGCGAACATCCGATAGGCGAGGCTATAGTCAAAAAGGCGAGGGAAAGAAAAATCAAGTTCGGTGAAAGTAAGGATTACAAAACCGTCCCGGGAAAGGGTATAGTTTGTACGTATAGAGGAAAGAAAATAATAGTCGGGAGTCCGGGTTTTCTCGCAGAAAACGGACTTGAAATTCAGGATACATTGAGGAAAAAAGCTTCGGAGTTCGAGAATTCAGGAAAAACTGTTGTGTTCGTGGCTTACGGAAACAGAGTACTTGGCCTTGTGGCGGTGGCTGATACGCTAAAAGAAAGTTCCAAAAAAGCTGTCGGAGCTCTCAAAAAAATGGGTAAGGATGTGTGGATGATAACCGGCGACAACGAAAGAACAGCCAGAGCAATAGCGAAGCAGCTCGGAATAGAGAACATAATGGCAAGAGTTCTTCCCGGGAAAAAAGCCGAAGCGGTAAAGAAGCTTCAAAAACACGGCAGAATCGTAGGCTTCGTGGGTGACGGAATAAACGACGCTCCAGCGCTAGCGCAGGCGGATGTTGGAATAGCGGTCGGTTCAGGAACAGACATAGCGATGGAAACGGGCGAAATAATTCTTATGAGGGATGATCTGAAAGCGGTGGTTATAGCGATAGAGCTGAGTGGCTTCACGGTGAGGAAGATAAAGGAAAATCTTTTCTGGGCGTTTATTTACAACGTGGTTGGAATACCTGTGGCGGCAGGCGTACTTTATCCGTTTTTCGGTTTTCTTCTGAACCCCATGATAGCGGCGGCCGCGATGGCGTTCTCATCGGTTTCAGTAGTCGGAAACTCCCTCTTGATGAAAAGGTTCAGGCCGAAAAATATTTAAAAACCCGGAAAGGAAGGTTTTATTATTAAATTACGGAGGTGAACAGCCATGACAGAGAAAAAACCGGTAGCGGAGAATGTGGTGCTTGTTGGGAAAAAACCCGCGATGTCTTATGTCCTTGCGTGTGTAACGCAGTTCAACGACGGAAAGAAAGAGGTCGTTCTTCGGGCAAGGGGAAGAGCCATTTCGCATGCGGTGGACGTCGCGGAGATAGTGAGAAACAAATTCCTCAGTGATGTGAAAGTAAAAGACATAAAAATTTCGACAGAGGAGATAGAAGGCGAAAACGGAGAAAAAGTGAATGTCTCGGCAATAGAGATTGTGCTTGCAAAATAAGTTTTTAGGCGACTTTAGCCACAAATACAGAGGCTCTGTCCGAGGCCTCCTCGGCAGAGTCCGCTATTTTCATTATTCTGTATGCTAAATTGGAAAGAAGAAAAACCCTTTTTGCCTCGCGAATTCTGAAAATCTGATGTCTCAGGCGGTGAACTTTTTTTCTCAACTCATCCCTTTTCTCCTTGACCTCTGAAGCGTGGGTGAGAACTTTCCTTACATCGAAAGCAAGGCTTCCTACAGATTTTTTCAGGGCCTCGGAAATTTCCCTGAGAGCAGCCGAAAGTTCCAGAAAACTTTTTTTCACCTCTCCAGGTATCGTGAAGCCTGGAATATCGAGATCCCAGGAGGCGATTTCCGCGTTATCCGCAACATCGTCTATTTTCTCTATCAGTTCTATGAAATTTTCCTTTTCGCCCACAAAATCCGAAAAAATCATTCTCTCGAGCTTCCTTCTCGATTCATCGGCCTCGCTTTCGAGACGGTCAACGACGGATACATCGGTTTTACCGGTTTTGCAAAACCTCTCAAGAGATGCTGAAAATTCCAACACACTCTTCGTGACCTTATCCAGAAAAACGGATAACTCGTGGAAGATTTTTTCCTGTTTGCTCACGGGGAAAAGCGGCCTCATGAAACCCATAATTTTATTGTTCCTCCTTTTAAATAAAAGCTTAACAGAAAAAAATTATATGCTGGAAATCCTTTCGCTGGTTTTGGTGATCTACCTTGCGTGGAATATCGGCGGAAACGACGTCGCTAACTCGGTCGGAATATCCTACGGCTCCGGTGCCCTGAAACTGAGACATGCCCTGCTTCTCGCTGCTGTCTTTGAAATCCTCGGTGTAATGCTACTGAGCTACAGGGTAAATGAAACCGTTGCAAGCGGAATTTCTGCTTCGGGAAATCCGTTCCTGCTTCTCCTGATACCGGCTCTCTGGCTTTCCTTTGTCTCGTTTAAAAAAATACCTGTCTCGGCCACACAGGCCGTACTCGGAGCCGTAGTTGGTTACGGTCTGGTAGAGCATACGCTTAACGTGAAGGCCTTTTCCCTCATGTTCCTCGGCTGGCTCATCGGACCTCTTGCAGCTTTTGTATGGTCCTTTTCACTTATTCGTTTACTTTCCGGCCTGCGAAAGGGGTTCACATCGGTTAAAGAATGGATGGGTAATCAAAGATACCTCATCATTGCACAGATAATATCATCCGCGCTCCTTGCATTTGCTCACGGATCGAACAACGCCGGTCTCGCAATAGGACCAGTCTACACGGCCGAAAATCCGTTTGTACTTGCCGCCCTCGCCGGTTTTGCGATGGCCCTGGGAATCCTTACCATAGGCTCTGGTGTTGTAAGAACCGTCGGAAGGGGTATAACCTTTCTCACACCACTTTCCGGCTTCGTCTCCCAGATCTCAGCAGCCTCGGTGATTCTGTTCTTCTCAGTGACCGGAATTCCTGTTTCAACAACCCACATAGTCGTCTCAAGTATCGCCGGTGTCGGAAAAGGAAGAATAAAAACCGGGACGCTTGCAAGAATCTTCCTCTACGGTTTTCTTACACTCCCTGTCACAGCTTTTCTTACCGGTGCGACGCTCATCTTAATGAGATCAGTTTTTCCATAAGATCCGAAGCGTGAATAAGACCTATATCACCTTCTCTGACTGAGATTTCATCAAAACGTTTCACGCCATCCCGACCCGAGCCGTAAATCAGAATGGGAACGTATCCGGTTTTGTGCTGCCCATCGGAGCAGGACGTTACGTGATCTGAAAGCACGGTGATGATGGTATTCTCATCGATTTCCGGAAGCAGTCTGCCGAAAAACTCCGAATCTATTCTTTCTATGAATCTTCTCTTTTCCTCGCAATTGCGATCGTGTGCCGCAACATCACATCCTTTTATGTGCAGAAAGACAAAATCATATTCGGAAAGTGCCTGAAGGGTTTTTTCAACCTTGGATTTCAAATCGGTTGAAGTGTTTCCCGTTCCGACGCGCAGTGTATCCATGCCAAGAATTTTTGCCATACCTATGGTCGCCGGGACCGCTGATATACACACGGCCCTCATACCGTACCTTTCGTAGAACGGCTTGAGAACCATTTTCCGGCCCGGATTTCTCGAAAGAATTATATTTGCCGGGACCTTTCTCGCGGAGTTGATAGGATGCTCGGAAAGAACTTCAAATGTTTTTCTCGTAAATTCGTTGAGAATTTTCGATGTTCTGAGCGCATCGGGAAACAAAGGATGCGCCTCCGGAAGAGTGGGTTTCGACTCCCTTACCCTTTCTCCCGTCTCGAGAGGATCGGTTCCGGTTACGTGCTCGTTCACTTCGCCTCTGAGAATCAGAACACCTCTATGTCCGAGACCACGTTTGAAAAGGATGGAACAGTTCTTTATTCTTATTTTGTTGATTTCATCCGCAAGCTCGTCCAGCCCTGTCTCTTCTCGCCCGGCTCTCCGGTCGAGAACGATCATTTCAGCGTCCACCGTGGAAAAGTTACATCTGAAACACACGTCCTTCTCGCCCGGCTCAAGACCTGTACCGACGGCCTCAACGTATCCTCTACCGGGAAATTCGGTGTAACCAAGAAAGTGAAAATTCGCCGTCTCGGAAAAATCCGTTCCGCTGACCTCGTTGTCCACCAATCCGCAGATTCCCTCGGATGCAAGGAAATCCAGGTTCGGCTTTTCAGCGTTCATGAGCGGTGTGTTTCCGGTATCCGCGAGTCCGTCTATCACGACAAAAAGTATTCTTTTCATACACAAAATTTGAAGTTCCTTTCTTTTTAAACTTTTTAAAATTAACCTGACGCGCTGGTTATCACCGAGGAACCACTTTCCGACCTCGCTACAATTCAGCTGTTTCAAACAACACCGCAGCAGGTTTTTCGTCTTAAAAATTCGACGAAACGGCAGACCTGAAATAAGAATTCAGGAATTAGGTTAACGCCTGCTTATCGGAGAAATGTATACATTTAAATATAAGTAACTACTTATAAGTAGTTATGTACTTGACGATGGTCAAAAGAATCGCAGAAAAATTCTCCCTGCCTTATCTGGGCTCGGGAGTGCAGATAAATCCGAATGAAAGAGATGGAGGTGTGTATTATTCACCGTACGATATAATCAATCTCGGACACAGCTCAACCGAACCGCAGTTAGCACACGAGTTGGTTCACCTTAACCTTTACTACGGTCTACTTGAACTGATGGGATATGACACGAAAAGAATAAAGAAAATAAAGAAAAATGTCCGACGAGATCTGAGGAATTACGCACGTAAGGTGGACAGGGAAGTAAAAGAAGAACACGACGTGAAAATTTATTACCACAACATACCCCTCAACCCGGAGAAATACTTCGTGGTTCCTGGAAGATGCTATCACGGAAAGATTAAAATGTGTAAAAAATCTCTCCTCGGAAAATTGAGATCGTACTTCCAAAAACCGGAAGAGTGTAACCTTCTTGAAAAAGTAAGGGTTTTGGTCACCGGTGGAATCGAGC
Organism: Microcaldota archaeon; assembly: GCA_013152905.1. Taxonomy (GTDB): domain Archaea; phylum Aenigmatarchaeota; class Aenigmatarchaeia; order Aenigmatarchaeales; family JAADFI01; genus JAADFI01. The sequence continues at coordinate 9,171 of JAADFI010000032.1, read as the reverse complement.
CGGATATCGTTAACTTGTACATCACACCCGAGATCGTCGCTTCAATCGATTTCGGACGCGAGGAGAGGGATTATCTCATGGCGATATGCGACCATGAACCGGAAACGAAGGTTGTGGAGAACTACTTCACCACCTTTGAAAAACTTGCTGTTGACGGTAGTCTTGGTTATACCGAGGCGGCGGCGCATCTCCTTCAGCTGTACCTGGAAAGTCCGAACATACTTTCTGAACCGGAAAAAGCCAAAAGAGAGCTGGCGAAGAGAATCGGCAGATCGTTACCCCCTTGGAAAAGGGAACCAGCAGAGGAGTTCGCCGAAAAGATTATGGAAAGATTTTCCAGTGAAAAGGGTGATATACAGGAAAAAGTAAAAGAATGCATCTCGCCTCAAACTGTTTTCGAGCTTTTCATCTCTCGAGAATGAAAATTCTTTTATGCGGTCTGGCTGCCGGAACGGTTTTGAGCACCATTTTTTCGCCGAGGCGTTTTCCTATACCGAAAGGTTCGTATTCCTGGACGAGCGATACAGCGTTTTCAAGCTTGATCGAATTCTCGGCATATATCGTAAACAGGGTCTCGCCTTTTCTCACTTTGTCACCTATTTTTTTATGCAAAAGAATTCCGGCGCCCTTGTCTTTGGGTGCACCGGCTTCCCTGGCGATGGCACCGATCTCCTGGTTTTTTATCCAGAGTACCCTTCCGGATGTTGCGGATTTTATTCTCGCGGTTTTATCCCCGAGCTCGATGTCATCCGGCTTTATTTCCGGGTCACCGCCCTGGGCGTTTATTATGTCCCGCATCTTCTTCGAGGCTTTCTTTTTCAGGAGCTCTTCGGCAAGTTTTTTCTTTCCCGTCATCTCGAAAAGAATGTTCGCGAGCCCTGTTGCCTTGGCAACCAAATCACTCGGGCCGTTCCCGTCAAGCGTCAGCAGAACCTCCCTTGCTTCCAAAGCCGGACCCATGGCAAAACCGAGCGGCTGTTCACCGAAGGTTACCGCGCACTTTATATTAAGTCCCAGCCTCCGCCCCAGCTCTATGAAATTTTCAGCAAGGTCCTGGGCGGAACCTATGGTTTTCACCTTTGCTCCCCTGCCTGTGGGTATGTCGATAACAACGTATCTGGAGTTCACTGCTTTTTTCTTCGAGAGTATTGACGGAAGTAGAAGCGGATCTATGCCGAGAGGGTGCTCTATCTTTATAAATGCATCATCCGCTGGCGCGAGATCGAGTGCACCTCCCCATACGAGACATCCGCCGGTTTTACCAACTATCCTCTTTATTTCCTGGATATCGTGTTCGACCGGAGCAAGAACTTCCATTCTATCTGCCGTCCCGGCCGGTGAGGTTATGGATCTTGAGGACGTTTTCGGTATAACGAGTCCTGAGGAAGCGATTATCGGAACCAGAATCATGGACGTTTTATCTCCGGGTATACCGCCGATTGAATGTTTATCCACAACGGTTCCGTCGAATTTTATTGTTTTTCCTGTCTCTATCATAGCCCTTGAAAGGTACTCCGCCTCGTCGAGACTGATTCCGACGGTGTGAAGTGCTGTGACGAAAGCGGAAATCTCTATGTCTGAGAGTCTCTTCGAAACCACGTCCTCTACTATTTTTTTCATCTCCTCCCTTGAAAGCCTGCATCCGTTTATTTTTCTTTTTATAAAACCTATGGATTCGGGCTTTGCGACCGGTGTGATTTCAACGCTATCACCTTCCCTTAGTCTGAGAGAAGCCGTGACCTCCGGGTTGGTTGCAACTTCGCCCTCAGAAACGAATCTCTCGGTGATATCCACGATAGCAACAACAGATTCACCGTCACGAGAAACACAAACCCTGTCAAGAGAGTGAAGGTCCATGGATTCGGCATCTCTTTTGTTCAGAATAACCACAGCTTTTCCGCCTACCTCAAGACTGACGGGTCTCACAACGAGCTTCATTGGCCCCCACCGCACACCTCTCTTCCTAATACTATCGCACACGCAGTTTCCGGGGTCGCGCACCCGTAGTCCGTTCCGTGTTTCTGATTGTACAGCTCGCAGAGATTTTTGATATACCATGTTACCTGTGGCAAAGATGGATCCGCCGCGCAGATAAATCTATCCGGTTCCCAATAGCATCCGGCTTTCTCGCATTCATTTTTCGATCCGTACCTACAGTCCTTTAGACAGGCGTATTTTTCCCAGTAAACGCAGTTTTCCTTCAGAACATCTTCAATCGATGCACACTTATACCCCGGTCTCGCGACCTCACACCCGTTTTTCGGCAAAAAGGACGGTAAGAGAAGAACGAAAGTGAAAATCACGAGGCCCGCAACCGCTGCTATTTCACTTGTTTTGAGCTTTCGCATAACTCCTACCTTCCAAACCTTTCAATAGCTACTCTCAGTTCCTCATGGGTTTTTGCGTATTCCTTCAGAGACATACCCGAAAGAACCGCATCGAGCGCCTGTCTCATCGCCTTTGCTCCGGCAACCGTTCCCATGGGATGACCGTGGATACCACCACCGGACTGAATTATCACATCCGTTCCGAAGATTTTCACCAGCTCAGGTACCGAGAGCGGATGCAGTCCGCCAGAAGCAACGGGAAATACCTTTTTTATCCCGTAAAAATCCTCCTTAAGAGCTGCACAGTTCTCCAGGACGTCCTTTTTTCCTTCAAACATCTTTCCAACTACAGTTCCCACATGAAGCTGATCCAAACCGATGAGACGTGTGACCCTAGCTATCACCTTCATCGAAATACCGTGCTTGGGGTTCTTCGTAAGCGCCGCGTGACCGGCCCTGTGGGCATGGAGAACGAGACCGAGGTCCAGGTCCCGGAGGGTCTGAAGAGCCGCCCATCCAACCGTTAAAATATCGACCATAACGTATTCCCCGCCGTTGTCCGCAACGAACTTCGCTCTTCGTTTCATCTCCTCGGTTTCACAGGTAACGTTCACCATGTACATCTTCCTTTCCCCGGTTTCAGACTCGGCCTTGTCCCTTTTCTTTATAGTTTCGAGGAATCTTTTTCTGAAGGGATTGAACTTCTGACTTCCGAGATTCTCATCGTCCTTTACGATGTCACATCCACCGACCCAGGCTTTATAGGCAACCTCTGCATGGTCCTTTGTCCTGAGACCGAGCTTCGGTTTAACTATGGTTCCGATGAGCGGTCTTTTTCTGACTCCGAGAATTCTCCGGACGCCTGGGATACCGTACTTCGGTCCGGGGAAACTCCTTGCAAGCTTTCTCGGGAAATGAATATCGTTGAGCCTGAGATTTACCAGCTCTTTCAGTCCGAAGATGTTTCCGGCTATGCTGCTGAGAATATTCGGCATGCTTCCGGCTTCGAACAGCTCCGGAGGATACGATATTTTTACCCTATATCCCTCGCCGGACTTTTTTATGTAGAAAACGGTTGCGGCGAGTTTTCTCATATAATCCTTTACAGTTGTTAGCTCCGTCCAGGTTCCTATGGAAGATTCGGCTGCGATTCCGCCGGCGGCTTTTTTTATAGGCATGGTGGATTCGACGTAGAAGTCGCATATCAGTTCGTCCTTTCCCGGCTGATAAGCCGTATCAACAAAATCCTCGTACCGCATACTAAGGATTATCGAAACCGGTATTTTTATATTTTTTGGAAATGAAGGTTAAATTTGATGGATATTTATGATTTGGATAAGGCTAGATATGTTGTGAGAAGTCTTTACAATTATTTTAAGTCAGAACGAACTATAGAGAGAGCTACAATTGAGTTGCCAAATAACATAAAGTGGGGCTCAAAAGAGCATTTTCTCTACATTTTCTATGGCTGTTTGCTAGATTATGGCGTGAAGTCATCATATTATCACAAGCGACTAAGATCAGCTTACTTAGTACACCCATCTTTGTTTAACCCAGAGTTTATTGTAAAAAAGTTTACACATGATATCAATAAATTAGCCGAAGTATTACGTAGTTATTTGGGAGTGCGATTTCCAACAGAAGCAGCAAAACGATGGTTAGCATTATCTTATGTATTATACAGTAGGTATAATGGTAATCCTAAGAATCTTATTAAAGCATCGCAAAACTTTAATGATCTGAAAAAAAGAATTTTGGAGATTAGGGGCTTTGGACAAAAAACAGGAGGGCTCTTGATTAGAATATTATATGAAAATGGCCTGTTAGATGACATTTCTAGCGGTCAGAGTATTCAGTTTATACCTATTGACAGACACGATGTCCGTATAAGCATAAGGTTAGGTATTATTAAATTTTCAGGCAAGTATACTTCTAAACGAACAGTTAATAGCAATAGCCAACTTGAAAGGCTTTCTCAACTCTGGGTAGAGGCGTCTATACGTGAAGGAGTTGATCCTGCCGAAACAGATAGAAATTTATGGTTGTTGGGTAGCGAACTATGCGCACTAAAGAAATGAATGTTTTGTCCGGTTAGGAGTATATGCAGTCAAATTTCTAACGGGGGTTATAACGGTGAGACGGGCTTTGATAAAAGGCCGTGTCGTCTCAAAGAAAGTTTTAAATAGTTTTGACTTATACCACCAAACCATGAAAAGAAAGATCATTATACTCGTTATAGCTGCGATCATTCTGTTGTTCGCCTGGGCGCCCTGGCTGGACGACAAACAGATTCACGACAGAATCTTAAGAGAAAGAGGATGGATAGACGGAACGATTACCTCTCCGGAACATCTTAATCTGACGGACGAAGCCTTGGAAAAACTTCTGGAAGAAAGCAGAAAACTTGGAATTAAAAACGGAATAATACTATGCGATTATAATGTGATGTGGTTTCCCTTCGGAAGATACGTCGCGAGCTGTGAAGGCGGATACTACGTAACCTTCTGGGGCGAACCGGTTTATTGGCCTTCTGGTAGAGGAGGGGTGATTTTACCGTAGATTTCTCGGCCTGCCTACTGGCTATACCTGATCCGAGCAGTTCGAAGGTTTTCAGGCAAGGTTTTTATCGGTCCGTAAAACACACTTTCTTATTCCTGTCGCCTCGACCCGAGTACAAAGTTTTTATTTACCGGGAATTCTATGTCTCTCCCGCTGAACTTTAAGGTCTTTTTATCTCCTCCTTTTTGTCCAGCAGATATTCCCTCATAGAATCTTTAGGGGTAAATAATTATATGAATATTTACCCGTAAAGGGGTAAATTTTTAACAATCCTTATTTCCCGGACGGCACACCCGATCTTAATTTTACTTAACGTTTATAAAAATCGGTCTGATTGCATTTGAACCCGAAGACGTCGCATTGACAATAATTACGAAATCCTCCGTCATTGAGTGTCTTATATTGACAACGACCGTTTTATTGCTGTTAGGCTGTATATCACCGAGATCCATCGAACTGCTGCTTACCGTAACGTTTTCGGGGGTTATTATGCTAAGAGAAACATTTTCTGCTTTAACGTCTCCGGCGTTAAGAACAGTTATGCTTAGGTTGAAGGGTTCGTTTCTACCAACAGATTCTGGCCCTTTGTAGAATATCCCAAGTTCGGCGGGATACAGTACTTTAACGCTATCGCTGATTATATCTCCACCAAATGGAGAGTAAACCGTTATTTCTATAGGTCTTCTCCCACCAATCACCGGTGTCAAATTGAAGCTAACCGTTATTTTTTCATTTGGTTTAAGCTCGGGAATTTTTGCCCTTGTCTCCTCAGCATTGAAATTGTTGAAAAGATTGAGATCCACTATTATGTTGTTTATTGGAAATTTACCGTTCATTATTGTTACGCTGTAGGTAAACGGCTTTCCCAGCATTACTTCACAGGACTTTTCTATAGTTATGTTAAATACCGGCACCACATTCACCGGAAACATTACCGCTAAGGTCTCGTTTTCGTATATCTCAAGTATGTGTTCCCCAAAGGATGTATAGGCAGGTAGAGATAATGTAAATTCGACAGATACTGTAGTATTTGCCGGTACCGTAATCGTTTTGCTCGCTGTTGCTAGTGGAGTTATCTCTGCATCAGGCACTATTACAGGATAGATTAAAGAAAGCTCCACTCTTGCTGTTATGCTGTGATCCCTTTCATTGGTTATTTCTAGGATTACTTCGTTGTTATTTCCGGCTAATAGCTCATTTTCTAACAGTGAATACTTGAAATTTTCGGATTGTTTCACCTGTGTTTGCGGTGCAGAGAAACTTCTCGCTGGAGTTACAGTACATTTCTCATATTCATCTGCCAAGTGAGCTCCGTTAGGTGATTTCTCTTCGGGTGTATGATATACGTAAAAAACCGCCGGCACAAGCAATACCAAAACCAGCAAAGGTATAATGATTCTTTTCATCATTAATTTTTAGTTTAACACAAAATATAAATTTTCATCCACTACCTCCAGACGGAAGCTTCCGTGTTCGAAGCGTTCAGAAGAAGCTCTCATCCCGTTCTCTCACCCTCGTTTGCGATAACCCTTCTCTCTATTATTAAAACGTGCGACTCCGACCATAAGGCCGAACTTAAATTTTTATAGTCGACCCATCAACCTTTTTATCTCGGCTGGTGCAAAAACTCCCTTCTCGGTGATGACCTCTGTTACGTACTTCCACGGCGTGACATCGAACGCAGGATTCCTGACCTTTACAGATCTCGGTACTCTCCCGAGCTCACGACCGGGTCGTTCTTCGATAACGAATTCCTTTCTTCTATCGATCTTAAGAGTGTTACCAACCACGTAAAATGGTTTTCCGAACTCCTTTGCGATTATCCCCAAGGGGAGGGTTCCTATTTTGTTTACAACACCCTCCTTCCTAAGTGCATCACATCCGACCACGACACAGTCGACTTCTTTCATGAAAAACCCGGCTGCCGAGTCGGTAATGAGAATGACCTCTGTATGTTTTGAAAGCTCTCTGGCTGTGGTGAATCCCTGAAAAAGCGGCCTGGTCTCTGTGGCGTACACTTTTTTTGAAAACCTCAGAAGCGAAACAACTTCCGTACTGTGGCAATGCGTCATAACGGTTTTGGATGAAACGATTTTTCTGCCGGTGCGTGCTATCGTCTCCGGTGAGTCTCTAAGAAGTTTTATCAGCTTCTCTATCGTCTCCCTTCTCGGATCGGATTTTATTTTTTCAATACAGTTATGAAGAACGACAGCGGTAGGTCTTGCCCTTTCGAGTTTTTCACATACTTTCCAGAACTCAGGGCCAAGATCGTTTTTAGAAAGAGTCAGAAGATACTCGAGGCTTGAAAGAGCTATCCGTCTGGCCCCCTGGATCTTAACGTCTTTTATTCTTTTAACAAGGCTTTCAAGTCTCATATAAATTATCATGGCGGAAAATTATTTATATGGATCTGGAAAGATTGATAGCGTACCTGAAACGCACCGGTGTGCTGAAATCAAGGCGTGTCGAGGAGGCGCTAAGAAAGTATCCGAGGGAACTTTTTGTCCGCGATAGAGAAAAGGCGTATATCGATTCCCCGCTTCCGATAGGTTACGGACAGACCATATCACAGCCTTCAACGGTTGTTATAATGACCGAAGCTCTGTGCGTGGAACCGGGTCAAAAAATTCTCGAGATCGGCTCCGGGTCTGGATGGCAGGCCGCATTGCTTTCTTACTTAACTGGCCCGAAGGGGAAGGTTTACACGGTTGAAAGAATACCGGAGCTTGCGGAATTCGCAAGAAAAAATCTGGAAAAAGTCGGTGCAAATAACGTTAAGGTTATCCTCGGGGACGGTTCGAAAGGCCTCCCAGAGTTCGCACCGTACGACAGAATAATCGTAACAGCTGCCTGCAGGGAGAAACCAGAATTCGTGGACCAACTTAAATCCGGTGGCAGGTTGGTGGCACCCGTAGGTTTTCCTGAACAGAGAATGTTAATAGTCGACAGGACCGAAAACGGCTTTACGGAAAGGTTTCTTCCGGGATGGTTTATTTTCGTTCCGCTTATTTCTTGAGCTTGGGAACCCTTATAAGGAATCCGCATTTCTCGCACTTAACCGAAAAAGGTCGTCTCCATTCCTTCTCGGTATAACCGTGGTGCGAACATCCGGGACAGATGTATTCAGTTCTTGCCACAGAATCGGATTTAAGAACCAGAACCCTAACCTTACCGTTGTTCTCGAGGCTTCTCAGCGTATGGTACTTGCAGTCAGATGGTTTTATTCCGTTTTTCTCTATGAACTCAGAGATTATATTCATAACACCACCCCCAGAAGAAATGCTATCAGACCGGAAAACATTCCTAATTTTATCAACTTTTCGGAATTTTTTAAAGCCGCCGCACCGAGGAAGAAAACGGTCGGAACGAGACCGTAAAGATATCCTGGACCGAGAATACCCGAAATATACGGAATCGGGCTGAGGAAAACGGCTAAAGCCAAAAGGATTCTTGAAACGACCACAGCCAGGCCTCTGTTAACAACCGCGAGTGTTTTCAGTCCGGCAACACGATCGCCGCGAAGATCGGAAACATCTTTCAATATCTCCCGGGATGTGTTTGTGAGAAAAGCGAGAACGGAAAGAATCGCCGCAGCGGAATATTCACCGGTGAGGGTCGCCCCGAAGAGAAAGGTCGATGCAACTAAATAGGAAACCACGAAATTACCGAGAAGGGGTATTCCCTTCAGCCTGGCCGGATACACTACAAGAAGAACCGTGTTGAACAACGCGATTACTAAGGCATGGAACGATGAATAAGCTGCCAGCACGATACCTAAGAGAAAGAGAATACACGAATAAGAAAGCCAGAACCTGGGAGGAAAAACAGACATCCTTTTTACCTTTTCAGGTTTGACCACCGAGTCCGTAACCCGTCCGAAGTAATCGTTTATAACCATTCCACCGGCACAGATAAAAAACACGGAGGCAAAAATCGGTAGAGCGGAGAAAAAGTTTCCGCCTGAAAGAAGGACACCTATAAAAGTTCCGAAAACTGCCATTGAACAGTTTACCGGTCTGAAGACACTGAGAAGAATCACTCTATCCCCTTCTTTCCTTGGCTTTCGGTCTGAGGGATTTTGATTTGCATTTTCTGCACTTCACCTTTCCAAGCCTCACTCTCTGAAGATCAGCTCTTATCCGGGCGTTGCATTTCATACAGACGAACACTCTGTTAAACATTCTTTCGTACGCTTCAGGGAGTTTGTCCTTTGTCATGTGATTCATTTTACAAATCAAGATTTATAAATCTTTATACAATCTGCTCAACATTTCCTATGGTGTAG
>JAADFI010000031.1 GCA_013152905.1 Microcaldota archaeon | reverse complement strand
TCGTCGGGATGCTGATAGCGGCTGCGGTCGGTTATGCCGCTGTTTATCTCTTTACAGTCAAGGGTACGGTAGAAGTTACAGAAAGTACCGTAACACCTTCTCCATCTAGCTTCTCTTTCGATGCCTCTGCTGGAACCGAGATCGTAAAACAGATAAAGGTCAAAAACTCCGGGAACTCGACAGAGATTTATTTTTCCTATGTTGTTGAAGGACCTGATCCCGGCTCGGTGGACGTCGATTTCACACGAACGGACGGCACGGTAATTTCATCTAGAAACAAACTGATGCTTCCAGCAGGCACGTCTCAAAACCCGTCAGAGACCGTCGTGAACGTTCACGTGAAGATAGATGAAAACGCACCGTTAGGCGAATACGTTATTTTCATCAACGCGAGAGGATAATTCATCAATAAGTTTTTTTATCTCGCTTTTTACATCAACCTCTCTTATATCCGTGCCCACGAATTCTTCCTCGCCCGTGAACTTGTTTGTTCTAAATTGACCAAGGACCATGACTTCCTTTGCCAGCGGTATTTCGATAACTCTATCCGCCGCATGACCAAAAAACACACCACGGAAGCATCTTGTACCGTCATCGAGTATACACGTTACCATTTTTCTTTCAACCGGGTCCAGATCAGGATGGTTTTCGCATTTATCTTTCAAGCTGCTTCCGCACTCCGGACACAGGAAGAAGGTTTTGGGCTCGAATCTGTGCATTATACTGAGTCTAACATATCCATCGGCCCTGGACAATACCGTTATCGATCCTTTCCCGGAAAGTCGTAGTTCCGGTACGCCGTTGTTCTCAACCGAAAAGGCGCCTTCCAACGAGACAGTATCCCCCCTTCTCACATGCACGGCTTTTTCCGCCTGATCGTTCCAGAGGACGAGTCTTATTCTTCCGGTCTCGTCTTCGAGAAAAATACTCACAAATCTACCCTTTTTTCCGTCCCTTTCGAACTCACGTTCGTATATCCCCGTGACCTTGGCTTGAAGACTCACATTTCTCATGCCAGGTAAAACATTTTTTATTCTGAGTTTATGCTCACTTTTTTCAAGGAGTTCTATGCCCAATTCTTTCGCAACTATATAAGCCGCACCATCAAACGATATCAGGTTAGAAAGTTCTGTGATCTTGTCATTTATCATTTTTCTTACTTCTTCCTGTGATAGCCCGGATTTCTCACTTATTATCTTAATGACATCTTCCATTTACAACCCCAGTCTTTTTCTGGCAAGTCTCACATCTTCGCCTGTAACGGTTTTTCTTTTACTTAACTTTGCTATAGAAATAGCCTCAGATGATATATCAAACAAAATTTCCTCCAGGAACTCGGCAAACTCCTTTACGGCGCTTTCACTCACTCTCAACCCGAATTTTCTCATAAACCTTTTCACGGGGGCCAGTGGTACATCCATAACCTATTTTTTGCCCGGGAATTTAAAAAGGTTTTCAGTGAACTCTCACTTTTCATGCAAATAATAGTTTTCAAAGATATACATTTTATACTATATACATTACTAAATAACTATCTTAAAGAATATAGCAGAACGGATTATATGGATGAAATTCTTTTAAAGATATATTAAATTAAATATTTGTTTCGAACAATTTTTTCTGTAAAATATTAACAAACAAAACTTTAAATAAATTCGGGGTGATAATTCTTTTAGGTGGTGGCGTGAAAAAGGAGACAAAAAAACTTATTGAGAACCTTTTCCTGCACCCAAAACCCGTCAGGATGCTCCTTTCCATAAAAAATGGGTCGGGGTATACGGCCAAAATTTCCAAGGCTGTTGACTGTACGTATTCGCATACCGTAAAGGTGATGTCCCTCTTCGAAAAAATCGGGCTTGTGGTTTTCGAGAAAAAAGGCAGGATCAAGCGCGTTAAGCTCACACCAGAAGGCGAGGAGATAGCTCACGACTTTGAAGGTATAATAAGAAAGTTTTCAAGGCTGGCCGAGAAATCCGAGTCATAGTGTTTTATAAAAGGTAAATATTAATTTCGCCACAATCTCTTGACGAATAACCCCGATTATTTGAATAGAGTGTGTTTTATAAACGCTACTCTCCAGGCGGAACCAATCGAAAAATTTTTATTTGGGCTTTATTAAAATACTCTATATAATCGGTGAAAATTATGGAGACTTTGCTGAAATACTGCTACGGAAATCACCCGAAAAGTAAAAAAATAAAAGAACTCGGCAGAAAATGCATTTTGCTTCTTTCACAGAAAGGGGAAATGGAACTTCTTGAGCTTGCAAAGGCCCTGGGAATAAAGACGGAACGGTGGAAAGGCTACGAAAAACCGGTCAAAACCTTTTATCATGTGGTGAATCCCCTTAAGGAAATCCAGATAATAGACTCTGTAAAGCGAAAAGAAGGCAGGCGTTTCAAGACGATATATTATTATACGCCTGACAAATTCGAGGCAAATATGCGTGCTTTTGTCAGAAATACGCTGGAATTTCTCAGGGAAAAAATTCGTAATTAGAATATATATTAAACAAAGACACCTTTTTTAAATATTCTATGGAAAGGTTTTTATATAAAAAATATTTTATTCAGTATCTTTTTCGTTAAACTTATTTTAAAATATCTTTTAGAAAATATATATTTTCTGTCCGAAGGGAAATCTCTCACAAAATGTGAGAGTTCGGGCATAGGTTTAAAAGTTTTTGCGTCAAAACAGTGATATGGCCGACATGATACACTGGGTGAGTCTCCCACCGTGTGTATGGGACGCGGTCGGGGACTACCTCGTGATCGGAAGTGATTTTGAATTTTTTATTAAGAATCTTTACGTAATAGGTTACGAGCCTGTTATGTCCAAGAAGTTTGATGACAGAGTAGAGATCGGGCTCAGAAACTACAGGGACGGCACAAGCATCGTTATAGATGTGCGCAGGAGAGTCGTACAGGTAAACGATATCGAGTTTCCAAGTCTTGTGGTACCGAGGTATGTCAGAATATTGGAGACCGGCGAGGTCATCGATCTTTCTCAGCTCAGGCCCTGGGATTCGTTGGATATGAAAGAGGTATACAAATATATTATCGAAGAAATCAAGAAGAAAGAAAAAGACCTCTCTGTAGCCTATTCCTGATTACACTTCGCTCCGGTCGCACTTCTCCTTGTACTCACAGTACGAACACATCCAGGACATGTCCGGGAATTGTTTTGCCTCTGCTATGGGAAGCTTTCCGTTTTTCAGACACTGATGGAGTATTCTGAACCTCTCGATTATTTCCCTGCACATGTCCTCATCGAACTCTATTTCGAACGCCTTGGTGGAAAGATCGTTTTTTCCTATGTAAAGGAGAATGCCGTTTCTTATCCCTGTCGCATGCATGTAAAACTGGAGCTGCATTTTATGGTGCTGTTTAGGTTCTTTTATTGCAGAAGCGTCCCTGCACGATTTGACCTCAACGAGTATGCTTCTGCCGGATTCTCTTATCAGAAGGAGGTCATCTACCCTACCCGCGATGACGAAGTCGTCTACGGATATTCTCAGCGGAAACTCATGTTTCAAAAGCTCTATCTCCGGGTTCTTTTCCGAGCGGAGGACCTTGACAACGAAGTCATGGAGAATGTTCCCCAACTCGAAGAATTTTATACTTTCCGGACTCAGCTCCTTGGGATATTTATAGGTGTAGAAAACCTTTCTGAGACACTGGCCTATTTCCGAGGGATAATATCTTCCTATTTCCTTTGGCTTTGTTTCCCGAAAGAGAAACCTGTTTATCAGCTTGTCAAAATCTATCATAAAAATAAAAACAGGAAGGAAAAATAAAAAACTTATTTCGAGATGGCGCTCACCGGACAGGCTTCGATCGCTTCATCGACGCACTCGGGTTCATCCTGCGACTTTACCCTTGCCTTTCCATCGTCACCGAGCTCGAACACGTCCGGACAGATCGCTACACAGCTCCCGCATCCTATACATGCTTCCTGATCAACGCTTACCATATTCCTAAAAGACCGACCCCGATTTATATAGTTTTCGGTC
>JAADFI010000030.1 GCA_013152905.1 Microcaldota archaeon | reverse complement strand
GAATTCGGCTTTCGAAACCCATTCTTTGAGGTCTTTGTTCTCCTCTACGAATTCGCTCAGAGGTCTTCCCCAGGGGTCAACAAGTTTCGTTGGCTGGAGATGTTCTCCGAGGCTTATCCAGGGGACGTTTTCTGATGCGTGTATAACGAGGTATTCGGCCCCTATTTTGGCACAACCCTTGAGATGCTCGATCAACCTCTGGTGCGCGTGAATGTACGAGAACTCGAGCGCGGAATCAAGGAAACAAAGCGGCTTGGCCGTACCACCCATGGAGTACGACTCACCGTGAACACCGAACTTCATCCCTAATTCCTTTATCCTTTTCACACCCTCCTCCAGATGGGGTTCGACGAATTCCTTAACGGTTTCGAGATCCAGCTGGGTGAAGTTCACACCCTTCAGACTACCGAAGAATATCTTTCTCGGTATGGTGAGATAACTTTCTCTCTCGTTCTCACCCGCAGCCATGAACATTCCGCTGGAGATTCCTATAACGTAACCCATCACGCAACACCCATTTTCTGCAGTATGAAACCTTTGAGTTTGCCGAAGTAGTTTATCCCTATTTCTTTGAGATAGAACTGGGTTATTCTGTCCGAAAAATCCCTTTCGTAGATTCCTTTTTTAAAGAAGAGGACCGGTGCTTTTGCCCTCTTTTCCAGGGTAAACGGCTTTTTTATTCTTTCAACCGTGCCTTTCAGCTCGGCAAGAAAACCGGTCGGCTTTGGCTCTTCCTTCTTCGGTTCCGGAAGCTTCCCTTCGGTGAGTCCGAGTATTTCATCCAAATACCTCTCAAGCTCCCTTTCCCTGCATTTGAGTTCCACGAGCTTAACGAGAAGTATGTTCTGGCTCATGAAATACGTTTTTATGTCAAACGTTATATCCTCTATTTCTCCTCCTCGAGTCCAGAGACCGCACCTTTCGATATCCAGCTCGATGAAAACGTAGTAAAGTTCGTCCGGATCGCACCCGAGAGCCGTCCATTCCGAGAGAACCTCATCGATTATTTCATCCGCGACCGTTTTTCCGTTCTTTTTCTCGAGCAGCCACGGATATATTCTTGCGAGACCTGTTTTGGGGTGTTTTATGAACTTGTTCACAACGAATTCATCGTTCGGCGGGTAGAGGAATCCTCCCTCCTTTTCTATTCCCATTTTTCTCGGCTCGGAAACCCTGAAAGGCTGCCAGGCCCATATTTTTATGGCGTTCGAAAACGTCGCCTGACCCACGATATCGAAGAACGATTTGAACAGGTTCTTAGCGAATCCCGGTGTTTCCTCGCCGAACTTCATCATCTTGAACCTCGTGAGATACGGCCTTATCCATTTTTTGTACTCCTCCACGCTCTTCTTTCTCGAATTGACGAGCGCCTGAAGGTTTTTGTATCTTTCCTCGACCGTTTTTCCGAATTTGTGCTTCCATTCAAGGTACAGCCTGTTCTTCACCGAAAGAATGGTTGCCTCTGCCTTCGAAACATTCAGCTTCTCGGCTATTTTATCCGGGTCGGTATCTTCATCGGTTAGTTTCATGAAATCCGCTATAATCGTCGGCCACCGCGAGACAATCGATTTAAGAGCAGTCGGAGAGTTCGGGAGGTCGGTGTGCACATCCACCTGGTCGATGAATATCGAGCGCAGAACCCTGTCATCCCCCTTCCGGAAGTACGAAAGGAATTCCTCGTACTTTCTCAGATCGTGTTTAAGAAGCTCGTAATCCGCAACGGCCTGTGCAGCATAAGCAAGACCGGATTTTATTGTTGTCTCGAGCTGTTTTTTCTGTTCGGTAACGATTCTGTGGTATTCGACGTGTTCCGGTGAAACCGATATCCACTCATCGACCTTAACAACGTGGAATCCCATGTCCGACAGACCGAAGACGACCGAGTAGTACAGATTACTGCACGAACCGGGCGGTCCCGTGTAGTTCAAACGCGCAAACTGATTCGTCCCCGCGGAGGGATTTTCAGGAGACCCCGGGGTAACGAGCACGGCCAAACCGAGAAAGGGTGAACCTTTTGAAATCGGCGGAATTCCCTTCCCTTCCTTTGCACCCAGTTCGAAGAAAGGTTTATCGGTCATAGCACCACCAGTATTATACCTAATAATATTATGAAAACTCCTATAAGTATTCCTGCGTTTGTCATGGATCTGTGCTGCAGCACATCCGGAAAGAAAACTATCAGCAGAACACCGGAAATTATGAGTCCCACACCGAGAAGTTTCTGAACTCCGAACACGAGGAGGATGAGAACCGTGCCCGCCAGGATAGGTGCGATAAACTTCTTCATTCCGTTTCTACCTTGCACCGGCAGCCTCCCTTTCTATTCTTTCTTTCTCTCTTATCGCGTACGAACCCTGGGGGTCGTTGTTGCTGGCGGCGATTATTTCATCGGCCAAACACGATGAGAAGCTTTTCTTGGTTCCCCTGGATTTCTGATACGAACCCTGAACCATGAGTCTGAGCGCTATATCCACCCTCCTCTGCGGCGAGGTGACTACG
Source organism: Microcaldota archaeon (assembly GCA_013152905.1). Taxonomy (GTDB): domain Archaea; phylum Aenigmatarchaeota; class Aenigmatarchaeia; order Aenigmatarchaeales; family JAADFI01; genus JAADFI01. The sequence continues at coordinate 1,814 of JAADFI010000030.1, read as the reverse complement.
GCTTTTCTAACGATTATACCCCCGAGCTGGTACGAGGCTATTTCCTCTCTCAAGGCAGCGTTTTCAACAGCCCTCACGAGAACCTCAACAGGATTTTTCTTTGTCTTTTTCTCTATTATTTCGAACGTCTCCTTGAGAATGTTGTAAGCCGTGGTGTATTTTCCGGTGCAGTGCCCGGAGGACAGATAGTGTTTTTTTCCCTTGTGCCCGGGAACGAAGAGATGGGTGAGAAGTCTCTCGACTATGTGCATCTGCGACTTGTGAAACGGTTTTCTCAGTCTACCCCTTGATTTTGGTACCATACACGGTTTAAGGGTGATGTACCTCACCAACCCCGGATCGCGGACCTCGATTCCCTTCACATCCCATTTTCCGAAAATTTTCATCTCCGTCATTTTACCTCGCCGTCTTCTTTACCTTTCCTTTGAGAAGCTCGGAAAGAGGTATGTTGTTTACCTTAACGACCTTCCATCTCACACCCCACATACTCCCTACCGGTCCTCCCTGGCTTCCTCCCACGCCCTCGATGAGGACCTCGTCGTGCTCGTTTATGAAATCTATCGCTCCGGTTTTGGGAACGAAAGCCGTGACCTCCTTTCCGTTTTTCAGAAGCTGAACACGAACGCATTTTATTATTCCGGAGTGCGGCTGTTTCTGTTCTATACCCTTTTTAGCTATAACTATTCCCTTTGCCTGCGGGGCGCCTTCCAGGGGGTCTTTCTTTTTCTTGAGCTGAAGAACCCTGACTTTATATGCGGTCTTCTTCCATCTGTATTTTTTCCTTCTTCGAAGCATGTCCCTTCCGCTGAATTCTCCCATATCCGGATAAATGTCATTTAGAGTTTTTAAAGATTACCCTGAAAAGGAACGAAGCCAGAATATGGACGAGCAGGGACGGAAGAAAGAAAACCACGTAACCGATGGGGACGCCCTCGCCGCCGAAAAACGAGAAGAGCGATATCACGAGAAGCCAGCCGAAGAAGTACGCAAAGAAGCTCAGAAAAACCATCTCGGGTTTTCTTTTTCTGGAGGAAAAGCCGGAAAGAACGGCCGCAGGAATACAAGTTTCTGGAATTCCGTTGATCCACCCGATGGTCGCTGTAATCACCGCAAGTACGACACCTATCATAATATTAACTTTCCTTCCCGGTTATAAACGTTTTACGATATTTTTTAAATCCTCGTGCCGATAATAATTTTATGTTCGAGGAAATCGACGGGCTTTACAGAAAGTACGTCGACCTCAACGAAAGGCTTCTGCCCGTACTTCCGAGATATTCCAGGTTCGGCTTCGGAAAGATCACCGAACTCGGGAATTCGATCGTGAAAAAGGCCGGGGAACTCCAGGAATCGGTGTCGAAAAACTCATTCGAATTTCTTTTACTCGAAAACCTGAAGGAAAGGATTTTGACAAGGCTTAAAATGCTCGATGACTTCGAAAGAGGCCGCGTGGATTACTTCACCTTACTTTCCCATTACGGGGTCGGCGAGGAAATATTCGATGAAATAAGAAAGTTCGCGGAAGGCTTCGACTTCCAGGAGGTTCTCAAGGAGCGCTTCCTGCTCAAGCCTGTTCTGATAACCGGAATTGAGAGCGAATCCGAAGAGAAGCTTGCAAGGGAGACCGTGATCGAGCTCCTCGAACGTATATACCAGGCTTTTTTCACCGGGCTTTTCGACAGCTTCGAGGAGTACCTCAAAACGGTCGACTTTTCCCGCTCCGCCGGATCGTTCCACATCACAGGGAACGTCAGAATTTCGTTTTCCGATATAAAATTCTACGAGTTTTTTGAAGACAAGAGGTGTATCAGAAA
>JAADFI010000029.1 GCA_013152905.1 Microcaldota archaeon | reverse complement strand
TTAAAACCATTTTTATGCGAAAAATCCGCTTTAAGCTGGGTGATCTCGTAACGCTTCTCTATATCGAAAATCCTGAGGTATCGCCGATAGCCAAAGAAATTATGGAAAACTACGGAATCGATCTAGAAGATATCCTTAAAATCCGTAAAAAACTTGCAAACCGGGACTACAGACTTCTCCGCAGGGATGAGGAATAAATATTTCCTCTCCAACTTAAAACTTATGCGCTTGCTCGTAATAGGCGACCCGGAAGGAAGGATAAGACCAGAAACGATTGGAAAACTCTCATCGAGCTATTCACCCGACTTAACCGTTATAACGGGTGACCTCTACTCCTCACCGCTAACGGAGCACAGGTTTCTGAGAAATCGTGTACTCCCGGCCGAAAGACTCACGGAAGACCTCACCGGGAAAAAGATTGTTGTCTACGGCAACAAGGACCTGAATCCGGATTACTACGGCCTGACCGCGCCGAAAAACATGATATGCACACATAAAATCTACGACGAATTCGAGCTCAACGGACTGAAACTCGCAATACTGAACGGTTCAAACGTGGTCGAGGTGGGCTTCTCAAAAAAGGCGGAGGAGCTCGCAGGGGAAATGAGAAAAATACTGAAAAAACAAAAAAAGAAAAGGATTTCCGAACTCGAGGAAAAGGATGTAGCACACCTCAAAGAAAAATACGGTCTCACGTTTTCCCTTGTGTACACATACCCCTTCACGACTAACTTCAAACATCTTGGAAAAACCGATGCGAAAATACTCGCCACGCATACACCGCCGAAACTGGATAAAGCTGAGCTCGTTGAAGGGATTTTTCCGGATTACGCGGTTTTCAAGAAAACTCAAGAAGGGATAGTTCCGGCACACCCGAAGGAAAAAGGCGCGATAAAAAAACACGTAGGAATAGACGAGATATCGGAATTCATACGGAAAAGCAAAAACCTTAAGCTCGTGCTCTGCGGCCACATACACGAAGCTTCCGGCCTCGCGGTTTACGGAAAAACGCTTGTGGCAAACCCGGGTTCGAGAGCGGCGTATATAAACAAAAAGGGAACGCTTCCGCACCTTCTGATCGAAACAGAGGATTTCACAGAAATAAAATACAAACTCGTCAACTGGGACGGGATTTCCGAAGGCGAGATAACAATTTAAGGTTTTGTAACTAAATATAATCATGCACCGAAGCCTTATCGTGATACTGGTTTCCCTTCTGGTGTTATTTTCACCCAACTTTTTACAAACCAGGATAACGGATTACAGAATATCGGATTGTTCGTCCCTGTTACCGGCTTTTTATTACGTGTACTATGAATCTTCAAACCTCCTCCGGGTCAAGGTCCTTGTGAACTGCTGCACCGATATAAGAATCGAGAAAAAAACGGGAACATACATCCTAAAAGAATCAGGGAATATCTGTAAGTGTATGTGTCCGAAGACGATAGAAGTATACCGTGCGGAAAAACCGCAGAGCGTTGTTTTCACAGATTATACAGGCCGGGAAGTTCAGGTACCAGCGGTATACATCGAAACGAACTTTCTCGGCGGGTACACAGGACATGCCGGAGAAAAAATTCTGGTGATTCCGGGAACGGTTGAAAACGTTCGCAGGGAGCTCCTCGGAATACTGAAAGGAGAGAAAGCTCCGCAGGAAACCTTTTCAACAGGAGAAAGCCTGAACCTCGTGATTTTCAGGGGTGTCTTTCACAGGTGGCTACGGACTCAAAGTAAACGAAATCAGCAGGGAGGACAACACGTTCCTCGTAGACGTGACTTATCTCAATCCGTCTGCTGGTCCCGTGGCCCAGGCTTTCACCCAACCAGCGGCCGTCATACCTTTAGGTGAACTCGAACCAGGCGATTACAGAGTCGAGGTGCATATCGGTGAAAGAAAGGTCGCTGTGAATTTCAGTGTTGTGTAACAGCAAAAGCAAAAATATTTAACAAATCATTTCTCTATTATGAGGCTCCTGGTTAATCTCAAGGCCGAAAACGTGCGAATACGATACGAAGTACTTTCACAAGCTTCACGGTTTCATATACAACCTTCTCAGAGACACCGACTACTCGGTTCTCCATGAAAAGAAAGGCTACAAGTTCTTCTGCTTCTCGAACATATTTCCGGTTGCGATCGAACGAAACGCACCGCAGCCGATCGAAGAAGGTGAAGAAAAAAATCTTTTGATTTCCTCACCGGATAAATTTCTGATTTCCGTGCTGCAAAGAAAGCTAAAAAACATATCGATGGAAAAAGAAAAAATAAACATCGGTGAAATGAGCTTTTACATCGATGGTGTGAAAAAATTCGACCCGAGGCCCGGAAACCTGAGAACGGCAACACCGATAATAATAAGGATCCCTGAGAAAAACTACGAAAAGTACGATGTGAAAATCCGGAAAAGAAGATACGTGTACTGGAGACCGGAAATAAGTTTTGAGGCGTTCGTCAAACAACTCGAGGAAAACGTGTTCAAAAAGCACAGAGAGTTTTACGGCGAGGTTAACGAGGTTCCGCTTTTCGAAGGCTACAGGTTCCTGAAAACGACCGTGAACCATCTCGTTATAGACGGTGTTGAACACAAAGTCATCGGCTCACTGTGGGAATTCTGGTTCACCGGCCTCAAAAAGGACAGAGAAAGATACAGACTTATCAAATTCGCCATGGACTGCGGACTCGGCGAGAGAAACACATACGGCTTCGGTTTCGTTAATCCGATCAGAGTTTCTTAAGCATATCAAGAAGTCCGATATAGGATTTTACCACGTCCTCTATTTTCGCTACTTCTATAACCAACATACCCCTGTAAAAACTTTTAAGAACTTTCAGACACTTTTTCAAAGGTAGTTTTCCACTTCCTATAGGAAGGTGCTGATGCTGGGCTTTTCCATCGTTGTCAGAAAGATGAACCTGAGTTATGTACTTTTTACACTTCGTTAAAAATTCCGTGATATTGCATGCATACGAATTTATATGCTCGGCATCAAAAGTAATTCCAACGTTTTCATAACCTCTTCTTTTTAATTCCTTTACAAGTTCCAGCAACCTGAGGGGTGAAATACTCTTCCTCCTCAGTTTTTTATTAAACAGGGGATAAACCTCAAGAGAAAGTGTGATACCGTATTCAGTGCATCTTTTAAGTATATGTTCCACTTCCTCGATACAATTTTTTATCATCTTTTCTTTGGTCCTTTTAGAAAAATACATGTGAAGGGTATCGAAACAATGAAGTGTGAAAGGATTCATCTCGCTCTTGCCGCAAACATCAACAAAAAACTCTGCACACCTCAGAAAATGTTTTCTTATTACAGGGTTTATGTTTCCTGCAAACCACTGCGGTGAAAGATGAAAGGCGGACCTTATACAGTAATCACGGCAGAGTTTCCTGATTTTGGAAAAGTGTTTTTTCTCCCTTCTGTAAATACCCGAAACTATCTCAACACCTTCCATACCCCTTTCAAGGACTTCCCTGAAAACCTTTTCACTATCCTGATACGCCAAACTCTGAAACGATACTATCATATAGATTCACCAAGATATTTTTTGTTTCGATCCCTGTTCCAAGAGTTTCGGTTTCTATAAACATATCTGGAAGGTTTTTACAGTATTTTATCAAAAGTGCAATGATATGCCTCCACGGAACACATCCTTTTCTAAATTTATCGGTTCTCTGATAAATCCACTTATCCTCGACTCCCACGATTTCTGCATTGGCAACGATCACGCTTCCTATCTTTCTTCTGAACTCCTTTATAACAATAGGATAATTATATTCGATTGAATTCAGTGCTGCTATCGGATCAAGGCAGATATAAACTTTTCTGCCCGTGATTTTTTTCAACACCTCGATATTTTCAAATGGACTCGTGCCGAGCTTCTGTGTGTAATACCATTTAGACTTACTCGTCACATTAAGAAAATGAACAGGATGATCGAGTCGTCTCAGAATCTTTTTTGTAAATGTGTAAAGCTTTCTATCTAACTTTTTGCTTTTTTCATACCAACTGAGGACAGGCGGTTGAAGAATGATATATTCAGGTTCATATGTCTTAAGAAGTTCATTCAGAGTTTCCGAAAGCTCCATAAACATTTCTTCTCTAAATCTATCTTCCAACGGAGCTTCGAGAGCAAGGTAAGGTACAGAACCCTTCGGAAGCGAGAAGTTAAAGAAATAATTAACATCATAACAGCATTTTTTGAAAAGTTTTTTAATTCTGGAAAATTCCTGCTTTCCTGTAAAGTTCCTGAACATAATTCCAAAGCGCATAAAAACGAAATTATTTTAAAAATTTAAGTAGTTTACGAACGCCGTGATTACTCCTGGAGGCGCGAGACGTACCTTGGGTAAGCTACTCCAGGAAGTGTGAGGTTTGTTATCTTTTCCCAGTTTTCCATGCTGTACACGTTTACGCCTGTGGGAGAAACAACGTAGGCATAATTTTCTATGTATACGGCTCTTGAAGGCGAATCGCGGGCTTCCAGAACCGCGACCTCTTCAAGATCGTAGGAAAACACGTAAACCCTGCTTCCAACGGGAATGAAAAACACCGCATTTTCCGGGTCGTAAACGAATGCCCTGTGTGTATAGAGAACTTCAGACCATCCCTCTATTAACTGCTTCTTCACCTCAACAGGATTCGAAGGATCGGAAACGTCAAAAAGCGAGAGCTTCAGATTTCCGGACTCCATCCCTATACCGAGTATTCTATGATCGGGAAGTGGATGGAGATAGCTCGAAAATCCGGGTATCTTAAGCTCGCCCGCAAGCTTCGGATTTCTTGGATCCGAGAGATCTATCACGTAAAACGGATCGGTCTGTCTGAATGTGACAACGTAACCGCGGTCTCCGAGGAATCTTACAGCGTAAATTCTCTCCGAAATTCCCAGATCCTTGACCGAACCGATTATATTAAGGTTTCTGTCCAGGACGTAAACGTCGTTGACACTTTCCCCCTGGAACGAAATAGTTGTGCCTATTCTCAGGAAACCGTTGTACTCATCCATGGAAAACTGGTTGAGGATAACGCCCGGAACCTCACCGATCGCCCTCACGTTAAGGTCCGTATCGAGTTTCACAACGTTACTTTTTATCCATTCCCTCATCTTCTTTCTCACGATTTCCTTTACCTGCGGCTCGAGGCGCTTTAACTCCGATTCATCGAGACTCGAGGTGATTATCTCACCTGCCCTGTAAATTTTTTCCGCCTCGGTAAGGTTCAGCTTTTCAAGATCCGCGATCTTTTTCTTTATCACCGGACTTATATCCAGTTCCATCACGATATCCTTGATAACCGAAAAATCGGCGCTCCTGAGAATTTTAACGGGATAAACCAGGTAAATACTGTTTTCTGTCATATAGATAGCGCTCGAACCGTAGAGTACCGTAAATCCTGTCTTCTTTTCAAGCTTACCGGTTGTCGCATCTATTTTCAGAATGGTTATGACACCGTCAGCAGGTATCCGTTCGATCGGATGAAGAATCTCACTGCAGGCGATCTGATAACCTCCGAGGTCGATCGGGCATTTTTCCGGAGAACTGAAGGTTGCAATGTAAATCTTACCTCTGCTCAATCTTGCATCCAGAAAGTATCCGGGTAGCTTCAGGTCCCAGATTTTTTCGGCGTTCACGTAACCCTTCACGGAACCGGATGAGATTATTACAACCGTATCGCCCTGGATAAAGAGTTTTCCGTAATCGTTTATCGTTGTGTTCAATCCGAGCTCGGAAGGAGGGTATGCGTCGATCACGAAAGTTCTTCCTCTCGAGTAATATATCCTTTTCCCGTCCGTTTTTATCACATCCGGTTCGTCTATCCCCTCAACCTGAACGTTGGTTTTCGAGTACTTCTCGGCAGCCGCTCTCATTTCCGCGGCAGTCGTGTACAGAACGTACGGAGCCTGCTCTGTAAAGTATTCCCTGAATTCATCCGGATCGGAGAAACCAACCAATCCAGATGGATATGGAACGTAGTACGACTTAACCGCAACATAAACGCCGAAAAGAAGAATGACCGTTACAATACCACCGATTATTTTAAGGATTCCCATTATTTTCATATCGGTGCCTGTTTATATAAATTTTCCGCTAACAGCATGAAACTCTTTCCCATAACAAGACCGGCTGCGTAAAGCGCCACCGGAACGTAAAATTTTCTCTCTTTGAGAAGGGCTAAAGAAGCCGAACCGAGAACCGGAATGGTCGGGTCAGTTATACCCACCAAGCCGCCGAGGAAACCTGCAAAAAACGATGTTAGCTTCAGTGAATTGGCATATATTTCTTTTAACTCGCTCGCGTTCATGTGTTATTTTTCATCAAAAAATTTTAAAT
>JAADFI010000028.1 GCA_013152905.1 Microcaldota archaeon | reverse complement strand
CTACTCATAAATTTTCAATCCGAGTTTCTTTTTCTGCAAAATTTCGTCCTGCCATATTTTTCTGAACTTCCAGAAATAGTAGCTCAGTTCGTTCTCGTCTTTACAAAATATCACCTTTCCTGTGTTTATCACTTCTATTTTCAGCTTTAACGGAAGGAGTTCGAAAATTTTTATGTCGTATTTTTCAGTCAGTCCGCTTTCAAGGACACGGTTCCATGTTTCGTTTACTTTTTCTCTGGCGACCAAGCAGATATCTATGTCGCTTTTCTCCGTCTGCTCTCCGCGAGCAAAGGAACCGAAGAGAATAATCGCGAATACCGTGTCTTCGAAGTCCGCGAAATCTTTTTTTATTCTTTCGACGAGTTCTCTATCCATTTTCTCACCGTTTTTTCAAATTTTTTAAGAAAAGGTAGAAAGTCCACCATGCTTTCGTAAGCCTGTTGATCTATAATTCCGTTGTACTCGTGAACGAGAACGTTTCTGAGTCCGTGCGCCTTTTTCAGAACAACCACGAGTTTTTCTTCAAAGCCGAGTTTGTTGCCGATGATTTCTAAGTTTTTATAATCATCTTCCACAGCAAAGCCGAAATCCTTCACGAGCATCGCAGCTATATCGCTCACAATTTCCACGGTTTCCTGAAATTCTTTGTAAATAGCCTTCCTTAGAATTCTGTTTTCGAGAAATTCTTCCTTCCACCCTATTCGATTTTCTATAAACTCTATTCTATCCTTAAGCTCGTTGAGTTTCTGCATATAGCGGGCCTTTCTCATAATAAAATTATTCCGGGTTTTGTATTTAAAGAAAAGCAGGGGAAAAGTGATAGCTCTTTCCGCGAAGTGTGATTAACGGGCCGGACTCCCAGAACATAGGTTTTCGCGGTTTTTGTACGATTGCTGAACACGGTGAGCCGTGATTCAGATCGGAACCCAGCCGGATACTAATCCGTATTTTTCGAGAATTTGTGAAGCGATGATTTCTTTGTCAGAAGTCGTATGAGGATTGCATACATGGTATACTCCTTTGTATGGATCGAAAGCAACTTTCACCTCCCCTCTGTCGTAAACGTATACCAACGAACCGTTATTAGGAATTACCTCTGAAAGACGAAATCCGTTTATTTTCAGTTCTTTGTTCAAATTTCTGATCCCTCTTTCCAACATAAAATAACCTAAAGAACGAAAACTACTTAAACCTTACCGAGACATCCAGCCGGAGCCGGAAAGACCGGTATATTTCTTGAGTCCGGTTCTCCAGAGAACAAAAGCGAGTAAACAGTAAAAAAGAATACCGGAGACGAGGAGACCAAGGTATTCACCCTTTGCAACAAACTCCACGGGAATTATTCCCATGAGCATTCCTGGAAGGAGAAACACAAGAATCACCTTTAAAATTTCAGGCAGGGTAAAGGACGGCCATGTGGATACGTTAACAGGCATCCAGGACATTTCTTCCAGGAACAGCGGGTTCACGGCGTTTACGATAAGCGCAATACCGCTTACTACGGTTAGAAAAAGCACGAAAACCAGGCAGAAAATCGAAAGAACGAAGAGAACTTCGGCCAGACCGTATCCGGAGAGCATGAGTATTAACAGACCCGAAAACACATCACCAAGCGTGGAAAGCTCCATGCTATCCGAGGCATACTGTAAAAAAATACTTTTGGGCCTGAGAAAATAGATATCGAATTCTCCATCCGTGATTTTTTCAAAGTTGGAAAGACCGCCGAAGAAAAACATCACGATACCGAAACCCAACATAGCCGAGCCTATCAGGAGCATGGCTTCGGAAAATCCCCAGCCGGATACGTTCTCGAACTTCGAGAAAATCAGAAACCAGACCAGGAAAACAAAAGTGAAATTGTTTAGAATCGTGAGCGTTATTTCGAGAAATGCGGCTTTGGGATACGAAATGATCGAAAGGATGTTTTTCCTTATCTGTATAAGTGGCACTATCATCCTCCATACACCGTTAGCTTTCTTTCGCCGTAGTGATAGATTATCCGTAAAATTATTAGCAGAAACAAGAAATATAAAAGCGGTTCTACCGAGAAAAGTCCGCTGAGAACCATTTTCGTAGGATAGTACACTATGAATTTCCCGGGCAGAATATCGTAGATCGGAAGGAAGAAGCCCGGGACGTATTCTCTCGGTAAAAGAACGTTGGTTAGAACGAGTTTACCCGAGAACCAGAAGAAGTAACGGGTTTCACCGACCCAGAAGGCAAAGGTCCCCAGAATCATGTAGAAAAGGAACGAAAGGGTATAGGCGAGCATGAAAGCCGGAAAAAGGATCAGAAAATTGATGCTCACATTCAGTACGAAAAAGATAGGGATGAGTACGGCGAAAAACAGAAGAAATATCATCGTGGATTTTCCGAGATCCTCGAAGAAAAACTGTATCAGCGGGTGCACGGGTTTCAGAAGTCTCTGATCGTACGTGCCTTTGAGAATTTCCTTTGTTATCGTTCTTCCGGAGCGCGGAGATGAGAAAAACAGGAGCTGTGCAAAGAAGATGTATGCTGCCGCTTCCAGACCCTTTTCGCCGAGGACGGTGGTCCAGAAGAAGATAAAAATAAATCCGAATAAAAGAAAGTTCATCAATAAACCCAAAAGATATGTGCGACTCGTGTAATATTCTTTCAACCCTTTCAGAAATGCCGCACCGATTCCTCTCATTTTTTCTCCCTGTAAAGTTTCAGAAGGATTTCCTCGATTGAAGGAGGCGTTACCGTGACATCTATTATTTCGTATTTCCTGACCTTCTTCATGCATCTCTCGATTTCCGAGAAACTCTTTATTCTTTTTCTTAAAACCGTTTCACCTCTGAGCTCCCAGCCGGCCGGCGGCTTTACGGGTTTCGAACACACGATTTCCGCGATTTTGTGCGGTATGAGTTTTTTAAGCTCTTCTATATCGGTGTCTACGACGATTTTACCCTGATTTATAAGAATTATTCTTCTGCATATGTTTTCTATGTCCAGCGCGTCGTGAGATGTGAACAGAACGGTTTTACCGCAGGAGAGAATGAACTTTCTGATGCGTCTTTTGGCTTCGAAGTCGAGACCGACCGTCGGTTCATCGAGAAAAACGAGTTCCGGGTCGTGTATGAGCGATGCCGTGACTTCGAATCTCATTCTCTCACCGAGCGAAAGTTCTCTTATTCTCCTTTCAAGAAGATGGTCGATACCTAAAAGCTTTATCAGTTCCTCGAAACGGTTTTCGAAATCCGTCTTCGGGATGTCAAAATACATCGAGTGAACTTTTACAGCGTCGCGGGCTTTCAGGTTCATCGGGAGCTGGGGTCTGTGTCCGAAAACAGCCCCGAGCCTTCTTACAACCTCCTTTCTCTTTTTGAACGGATCCTTACCGAAGACCCTCACCCTGCCGGAAGTGGGCGTGAGTATGCCACACAGAATTCTTACACATGTTGTTTTTCCCGCACCGTTTGGCCCGAGAAAGCCGAGGATTTCTCCCTTTTCTATATCGAAGCTTATTCTATCCAGCGCCTTTATTTCTTTAAGTTTCGAGAATGAAAACAAGCCGAAAAAAGCCCGGCGACCGGGAAGTTTCTTTTTGAACGTTTTCGTCAGGTTCCTTACATGAACGACCTTCAACTTCGACACCGTGAAAATATTTAATCGGTCATTTATAAATTTATTAAACCTGACACAGAAAATACTGAACGTTCAGTTTACGGTGCTGTCTACGAGGTTTTATCAGTTCGATTCACGAAAAATACGTTGCGAAGGCTATGGACGGTAACCAGAATCCGCGTTAAGCCATACAGATAGGCACGCCTACCGAAACAGTGTCCAAACCCTCTTCAATGTTAACAACCACCGTGCATTCCTCGCCGGTTATCTGCATCGGGAAAGTAATAACACCGCTTCCCTGTTCAACCGTGACTGTAATTCCGGGGTCGGGAATACCCTTCGCGACGAGCCCCTCCCTTATCGATTTCACGGCAGTCGAAACGTCTTCAACAGCCGATGACAGTGTGTATTCCAGGACAACCGCTCCCATCTCGTTGTAAGAGGTCAGTACAGCTTCTCCGAAAGTGGTGTTAAGGATTTCACCCATTAACAAGTGGAGTTCTCTGCCAAAATCGGAAGCCGGTTCAACCGGGGAAACCGTTCCTGAACCTTCGGAACCAGATTCCGAAGTTCCGGGAATTTCCATCTCGTAGTCTATTCCGATGTAGGTGTAGCTGTTATCATTTGTTCTGAATTCCGTCAGGGTTATCTTGGCGTACGGAAGACAGGTCTCCGGGTCCGTGCAATCCTTTTTTCTGAAATCGAGAGTTCTTGTTTCACCAAGGGTAACACCGTAAAAGGGGAGTTCAATTCCAGGAGAGGCTTCCTCCCTCACGAGTTTCCAGCCGTACTTAGACATTTCGCCGAGGTAAAAGTCCTTAACCTTCTGGAAGGTATCCTGAGTGTAGTACTCAATGCTCACGAAAACGACATTTTCGTAGGTGTCGTTAGTGAACGAGGTCCTGACGCTCGGCTGGTATCTCGGAACATCACTCAGGTCGTTGC
>JAADFI010000027.1 GCA_013152905.1 Microcaldota archaeon | reverse complement strand
AAAGCCAGTCTGAAGGAACGGAAAAATCGATAGAGGTCACGGAGTTCGACATCCAGAACGAACTGATCTATCCGGGCAAACCGGTGCTGCTTTCGGTAACCGTTGAAAACCAGGGCGAGTTCACGTCCGGTTCCGTTAGCCTGGAGCTGGAAAAACCGTATTTAGATACCCCGAAAGGCTACGAACCGGTTGATTTTACACCCGATGGGAAATATCCCGTGTGCACCGGTGGTAGAAAAGAGAAAAATGAAAATAAATGCGTTGCGGAAGATTTCTACGTCGGATCATCGCTCAGCGGATTGTTCAAACTGACCATCAGCGGTAACTGCGAATGCGTGGATGAAAAGGGAGAAACGATACAAGAGAACGTTGATTGTGGGAGCGGGTGCGATCAGGGTATACTCAGGTACAGCGATGGAGGAAAGGTTGTTTACTTCCCGGTGAGAATCACGTACTCCTACTCTGTCAACGCCTCGCTGCAATTCGAGACCATGGACCTGGAAGAAATGATAAAGGAAAAGATACCGAGAGAGGAGAGAATTTCAAAGTACACGGGCGGCCCTGTGATGGCTGCAATAGACCTCGGCAAACAACCCCTTCCGTCCGGGCAGGAGACCTTCGGAAAAATAGAAATATTGAACACGGGAAACGGAAATATCTCGTCTGCAATAGGAATCCTCACCTACACGGGCCCGCTTGAAAATCTGAATGTAGCCGGCACAGAGAAAATAAGCGTATATTGTACAAGTGAGTCAGACTGCCCCGTTGGAAACTACTTTAACAACAAAAACAACAATCCAGTCCTTGTATTCAGAACAAGTGAAATTCCGAAAGGCGGGAAGGCGGCGATTACGTTTACTGTAGACACCAAGAAAACAACCAAAAGCGGTATAATGGTTTTGAAAGTTTTTTACAACTATTCAAAAACATACGAAAGCTCCAGGACGATAGCCTTCAGCCCCTTCCAGTAAAGTTTTTATGCTTTTGAAACGAAAAATGAAAATGGTGAAGGTATGAAAAAAGCTGTTTTGCTCGTGTTTGCGGTGGTCCTCGTTTCGGGTTGCATCGAAGACCTGAACAATATCCTCCCCTCATCTTTCGTTACCCCGAAAACGGTTGAAAAGCCTCCGGATGTTCTCGTTGTCCAGAACCAGCGCGTCTACCCGGACCCGGTGCCTGCTTCGATAAAGGACGGTGACAGCGAGTTTACCTTCCGCTTCGAGGTGGTTCACACAGGAGATGTCGAAGACGATCCGGCAAAGAACGTCAAAATATGCCTTGTTGATTCGGGAGTGTGTGACGCAAAGGTAAACATTGAATGTGGCGTATCTCAGGAGGGAATCGAGATGTATCCCGGGCAGGTCGAGTCCAGGGAATGGACGTTTACCGCTCCGACCAACGATCAGATCGCCGGAATGGAAGCGACCTGTCCGATAAGATATAATATAACCTATTCGTACAACGCCACCACGATGCTGAGCTTCGATGTGATCTCCGCTGATTATCTGAAATCGCTTCAGGAATCGGGCGAGTCGTATTCGCAGGAAATATCCCAGAGAGTGGGAGCGGGTCCCGTGAAGATATACTTTAACTTTCCGGAAGGCGTGATATTCCGCGGAGGCTCGAAAGTGGTTTTCAACATAGTTCTGGAAGACAAGGGTTCGGGTTCAGTTTATCCTGGAAAGCTGACCGTATCATTCCCGAAGGAGATTTCTGAAATTAACTGCGGTAAAGGAAGCAGTGAAAATGTAAATAACAAAAATGTAGTAAGCTTTCAAGATGTCAAATTCGTCGGAAAAAAGAGCAATCCGATAAGGTGCTCGGTTGAACTGCCCGGCGACGTGAAAGGGATAAAAACCTACTACGTGAAAGCGAGGTTTGAATACTCCTATTCTCTTCTCGGGGAGGAGGATGTCACCATAAAGCCGGTGATACAATGAGGTATCTTCTTCCGGTGGTTCTGGCAGTTTTTGTTTCCGGGTGCATCTCTTTCGATAATTCTCTTGTATCCGGGTTCGTTACCCAGAAAATCTCGGACCCGGATATGAACCTGGAGATCCAGTACTACCCAGAAAAGGTCTTCGCGGGAAAAAAATTCAAGATGAACTTTCTGGTCGAGGCCAAAAAGGAGCTGAGAAATCTGAAAATAGACGTTTTCGATCCGTGTATATTTTCTGGCGATAATCCGGAGGGCACAGTCGAAAACTTACCAGCGAACTATACGAGAAACTTCAAGTTCACTTTCACGGCCGAAAACACAGAGGTTCCTATCGACTGTAAAATAAGATACAGCATCTCGTACGAGACCGATTCGGTTGCCATGATCGATCTGGTGGTGCTGTCCGATACCGAATACATGGAAAGACAGCGCACGGGGACCATGAACGAACTTTCGGTGAACGTATATTCCACCGATTCGAAGCTGAGAATAGACCCCGTTTACACGAGCGAGGTGCCGGCTGTCACGGGTTCAGAGGTTTATCTCAGAGTCGACTATTCCGCTGAAAGCGGGGTAAGGGAGGCCGACATCACGATAACGTTCCCAGAATTCGTTGAGGAAGCCGTTTGCGACGGTAAAAAAATCGGTAATGAATATACAAAGACAAAGGAATATACAAAGAAAGTTAAAATATACGAGGGTAGCGGAGGCAGAACACTCTGCGTGCTGAAAGTGAAAACGGATAAACCTATTTCGTCCGGAAAGATAGTCATAAAAGGAAGTTATAAATACGAGAAGGATGATTATATTAATGTGAAGGTGGTTCCGAAATGAAAAGGTTCCTGCCGATTCTTATCGTTGTTCTGGTAAGCGGTTGCGTTCAGTCGGAATCGAAAATAGTTGCATCCGGCATAACTGTTACCGATTTTTCCTCGTCCATCGATGAGGTCGAGGGAATGGGAAGGACCGTGAGAATATCCATGGAGATCGAAAACACGGGAGGATATTCAACATCCAACGTTCTCGCATGTCTGATGGGATCGAGCTTTCCCGGGAGAGCTGAGGATCAGATGTGGGAGACCGAGTCCGATATATGTCAGCCTGTGGACAAAGAACTGTACGCAGCCGACCCGGAGACCAGATCACCCGGCGGTTTTGCAAGATTCTCGTGGAAACTGAAATCACCGTGGCTTCCGTATCCGCAGGTGAGAACGGATGAATTCACAGGAAGGGTTTTCTACCGTTACAAATCGCAGACATCCGCAAAGATATGGGTTTACAGCGACGATGAGATAAGGGCCGCAAAGCAGAGGGGTGAATCACTTTCAAAACCGCTCGAAATCGTTAAAAGTGTGGGTCCTGTGGACATAGACCTTTCGGTTAAACAGCCGGTGAGCGCCGAGAACGGTTACTTCACGGTTACGATTACGGTTTCGAACGTCGGCGGGGGTGTTGTTTTCGACGATTCGAACTTCGATTACGGATCTTCGGATATTCCTAAAATAGGCGAGCTAAACGTAGTGCATCTCACGTATACCTATCCGGCCGGCGAGCTCGAGGCAGATGCATGTGACGATGTTGTCGAGTTGAGAATGGGCGAGACAAGGAGATTCTCGTGCGGCTTCACGATAAAGAACCCGGAAAAAATAAGAACGAAGACCTCGTTCCCGATAACGGTTTCGGCAACCTACGGTTACTACATGGATACTACCCTTTCGGTTACGGTAAAAGGTAAGAAGGGAGAGAGTCCATGAAACGGGCTGTCGGACTTCTGGTATTCGTGGTTCTGGTCTCGGGATGCGTGAGTGTTGACAGTATTTTGGCCGGTCTCGGGCCTTCGCAATCGAAAAACGTTCCCGGGCTTTCTGTTACCGAATTCTCGGCCATGCCCGGAGAGCAGTACGCCGGAAGGAACGTGAAGCTCAGCCTGTATCTGGAAAACACCGGCGGAGCATCAACGAGCGCTGTTGTATGTTTAATGGGTCAGAACTTCAAGCCGGACGGTGATTACAGACAGGGTTTCTGGACAACGAACGATCCTGTTTGCAAAAAAACCGTTACGATAAACGCGCCGCAGGAGGATATACCGGGCGGTACAACCTCTGTAAAATGGACGGTGACGGCCCCTAAGGTTCCGGTTAAATCTTCGGACACCTTCATAGCAAGGGTTTTTTACAGATATAAAACCTCTGCAACTGTTAAGGTTCCCGTGGTTTCGGAAACCGAAAGGATAGCGCTGGAACAGAGAGGGGAGCCGCTGCCTTCTGCGGAAGTCATTACTTCACAGGGACCTATCGGTATTTCGGTCGAACTCTCGCCGCAGACCGTTGTGGTACCCGAAGGTGAAAGAGGTTACTTCTCGATGAAGATCACAATAGAAAATATCGGAGGCGGGTACGTGGTCAGGGACTTCAAGGTGAACGGTTTTCCGGAGTTTGATGAAGAAGATGTTGGCGTGGTGAATCTCAAAGTCGAAAGCCCCGGTATAGATATAAGCTGCGATGAAGAGGGTGATGTTGAATTATTCCGCGACAGGGCCGTGGTTTCGTGTAACGGAGAAGTTTCCGGTGTAAGGATGCAGGCTACGTATCCGGTTTTTATCACGGTAAGCTACGGTTATTATATCGATGTGCCTCTC
>JAADFI010000026.1 GCA_013152905.1 Microcaldota archaeon | reverse complement strand
GAAGGCCCGGAAAGCGTTTCGAAATACCTTTACGAATACACCGGAGACAGATACTACGTTTCGGATCATTTCAAAAAGAAGATGGAACATTTCTATAAATGGAGATTTTACAACACAATTGAAGACAGGGTTGAAGACATCGCGATGTTATGGGCAAAGATAAAGGGAAGAAGCATTCCCGTGGATCTGAAAACTTTCGGAAAGCTGTGCATCGGTTTCTGGGCGCCGAAGCCTTTTCTCGCGTACGTTTCGAGACTCTCGAACCAAACACGTTAAGTTTCTACCCGAAAAACGGTCATTCTATTAGAGGTTCTCCACGGCTTCTGTCGAGAAATGCTCGAAGAAACCCTTCTGGAACTTTAGTTAAGTACACATACTTATTCTCGCCTTTAATATTTTTATTATATAGTGACTCCCATAACTCCCTTTCTACTCTTATTTCTCCTCCATCTCCCAAACACGCGTAGAATAGTCTTCTCAACTGCTCGGCACGCTCGTAGATAGAAGATGGGGATCTTCCATCTCCAATTATTACCATATCATCTTCCACACATAATCCGTGCACTTCTCTACACATACCATTTTCCAGCTTATTAAAATATTTGTCTTTTTTCAGGCGAATTATTTCTTTAAAACTAAAAGGTTGTGATGGAAACACCTCGCTTATAATTTTTATAGCATCATGTTCTGATAGCCCATAATTTTCACAAATTTTTCTTTTTTTCTCTTCTACTCTCTCTTCTACTCTGGAGACACTCCCTGTAATCGTTATCGTAGGAGAGTTACCAGAAGGCCAAGTAATTTTTACCTCCTCTATCTCCGCCCTCATTTCCTCGAGATTCTCTCCTAGCCACTCCATTATATCCTTCATTCGACCACCGCGGTAAAACTTAATTTTAAATCAATCAGTAAATTATTTAAACATTGCGAATACGCGTTCGACTCTTTACCCGTTAAGTTTAAATATTCGGAAGTGGTTAAAATTTTAAAGGTGTGTTCGATGTGCGGCACCGTAGGAAAAATGGTCTTCGGCCTTGCGCTCGTGTTCGCCGGACTCTGGCTGCTCGTGCCTTTCGGTAAGGATGTACCGTTCATTGGAAGCTTTTCCGGTATTTCGTGGGAGCCGTTTGTGACCGTTTTCTTGGGAGCCTTGCCGGTATTTCTCATTCTCATAGGAATTCTTATCGCATGGATTGAATGGGAGGAGTACAAAATAGAAAAACCGAGAAAAAAGAAGCGCTAAATCTTTCTGTACCTCCCGGCCTTTCTGAGGGCTTCCTTTTTTCTTGATTTCTCGACGAAGTGCAGATGAACAGCATGCTCAGGTCCCAAGCCCGCGCGACGCCTCACCTTTCTCACAATCTCCTCCCTGCTTTCAGGCGTTTTTCCTGTTATTACGAGAACGTCCACGTCGCAGACCCTTTTCACGTTTCCGCGCAGCGCGCTTCCGACGATGTATATCTCGACGTCCCCCATCACCTCTCTGAGGGCTTTACCGACCCTGTGAATCCAGCTTTCCCATCTCACAACGGCTTCTTCGAGACGGCTCAAAAACACATCCACGTATTCGGTTATTTCCCTGCCCGTGAGCTTCCTGTAAACAAACTCGAATACAAAACACGAGACAATTATACCGAAAAAGAGACCGGCTGAAGCCGAGATGTAGATCAAAACAGCAAGCGATATTCCCGAGGCAACAGAGCCAATCACAGGCACGACCGGATTGATTCCGAGATATTTTCTCAGTCTGAGAGCGGCAAGGTTAACGAACATGAACACCAGCAGGAATCCGGAGCTTCCGGCGATCGAAATCGATTCAAGGGAGACCGCATTCGCCATTACCAGAGAGAGCACCGAGATTATGACAAGACCTTCATAGGCCTGACCCCATATCGGTTTTTCCACGGCTTCCGGGAGCTGCCCGTACTTGGCAACCATATAACTGGCCCTCGCTGTTCCGTAAAGTGTTGCATTTATGGCCGAGCTCGTGGAAAGAAGTGCGGCTAGCACCACGAGAACGAAACCTATGTTTCCGAAAATCGGTTCGGCGACCATCGCGAGCACGAAGTCCCTGTATTTTTCCACGTCACCCGCACTCACGGTTCCGGCCGCAACAACGGAAACGAGAACGTAGATCGCGGTAACGATTATCACGGAGAGATAAAACGCTTTCGGAAGCACTTTCGGATTCTTCACATCCCGTCCGGAGTTAGCTATAAGCTCGAAACCCTCGTAGGCGAGGAATATCACCATCGCACCGCCTATGATTTCGGCTAGACCTCCCCAGTGTTCCGGAGAAAGTCTGGAAAAATCCGTAAGCGCAAGACCGGCAAGAGCAACAAGCAGAAGTATGGCCACCTTAAAGGCAACCAGAACATCCTCGGTTCTGCCGCTCACAAAGGCACCCATCGCATTAATAAGCGTGAAAAAAACAACCGGAAATGCTATGAACAGATGTTTTAAAAATCCCTCGGCACCGAGAAGCCCGGACAGATAGCTGCCGAAAGCGTAGGCGTAAAGCGATATCATCACAACGTAACTTGCAAGCAAAACCAGATTCAGCGTTCCGGAAAGCATTCCACCGCCAAAGCCTCTTACGAGATATTCAATAGTTCCTCCTCTACTCGGAAACCTCTGGGTAAGCTTTGCGTACGAGTACGCGGTAAAAAGCGCAACGATTCCGCCGAGGAGAAACGAAACCGGAGCAGCGCCGCCGGAGAGTTCAAGGCTCAGGCCCAGGACGGCAAAAATACCGCCGCCTATCATTCCGCCTATTCCTATGCTCAGAGCCTCCCAGAATCCTATTCTGCGCATCAAAGAATGTTATGGGAAAACTTTAAAATAAAGTATGGTTTAATTTTTATCGTGCCCCAGTAGCTCAGCCTGGATAGAGCACCCGCCTTCTATCAAGAAGGTTCGAGGAAACGATGAGAGGATAGCGGGGGGCCGTGGGTTCGAAAATCCGGGTTTCCCACCTGGGGCACCAATTCAGATTAAACGCACATCGAGTACTTCTAAGTGTATTCCGAACGCTTCAGGCCCGCAGCGATAGACGCCGATAGGGAGCTCTTTACCTAAAAGACCGGGATAAACCTCGACGAACTCTGGCCGGATCCACGTAGAACCTCGTTCCTCGTAGGCATGGGGATTATCATATAGACGGGTTCGTCCCTTTCTTCGAGAAGGTTAACGAAGCTGATGGATGCCCAGACCTCGATATCCTTCCGGCTCGGGAAGACATCCAGGGACGGATGCGAATGGAAGAAACCGCAGAACCGGAGCTCACCTTCCTTTAACGGATGGAATCTCTCGATCACGTATCCGTTCCCGCTTCTCGAACCGGAAATATACCCTCCGACTCGGTCCCGCCGTAGACCCACCAGTACCCTTCGTCGCCGTAGACCTCTTCGACCAGAGCTTTAAGCGTGTTTTCTGATACAACAACAGCGTCTCCGGGTTTTTCAACCGTGATGTTCAGATCCATAATTATTTATATTCCCCGGGTGCCAAGATTATTATGCTTTCGGAATTCGTCAGGGCGCTCTGGATTTTTCTTCCGTCATACGTTGCAAACGCCTTTCCCCCTCTGCTCAAGGGAAAAAAGCCGCTGGATTTCGGAAAAAACTTCATCGATGGAAGAAGAATACTCGGTGACGGAAAAACGATTGAGGGTTTCATCGGCGGTGTTATCGCGGGCTCGCTAACCGGTTTGGTGCAGTCCCTTTTCAACGTAAACGGCCTTCCGGAAATGCTTCCAGAGGCGGCATTTTTAATCTCCCTCGGTGCTCTCACCGGAGACTCGATAGGAAGTTTTATAAAAAGAAGGCTGGGTCTGAAAAGAGGCGATGATGCGCCGCTTCTGGATCAGCTGGATTTTCTCCTCCTGTCCATGGTCTTTGCCTCGCTCTTTTTCACGCTCACGGTTCCGATGATAGTTTTTCTCCTCGTTTTCACACCGATAGCGCACAGGATCACCAACATCCTCGGATACGCGCTTAAAATAAAAAACGTGCCGTGGTAGAATGATCATCGATTGCCATGTCCATACGGTGTACTCCAAGCACCCGGTTTTCGGGCGGGATGCGACAACCACGCCGAAGGAAGCCGTAAAATACGCCGCGAAAAAGGGTCTCGGGGGAATAGCGATAACCGACCACTCAACCGTGAAGGGGGCCCTCTCGGTAATCGGTTATGCGAGAAAAAAAGGAGTTCTCGTTATCCCGGGAATAGAGGTGAAAACAACGCACGGTGACATGATAGCACTCGGTGTAAAGGAACCCGTCCCTGACGGTCTGGGTCCAGAGGAAACGGCCGAGAAAATAAAATCAGTCGGCGGTGTATCGGTGGCTCCGCATCCTTTCGCAAGTTACGTTTTAAAGCCATCACTCGGTGAAAAATCGGTCTTCGCAGATGCCGTGGAAATTTTCAACGCGGCGCAGTCGGAAAAAACCAACGGAAAGGCAAAGGCTCTGGCAGAAAAACTATCCAAACCCGTTACCGCCGGAAGCGATGCGCATTTCCCGGAATTCATAGGTCTTGCAGGAATAAGATGTGAATCATCGGATACGGACGGAGTGCTCGAGGAAATACTTTCCAAGAAGGTTATCGTATTCGGAACACAGTATCCAAGATTTTCAAACATCATCAACCTGATGAGAAAAGTTAAATTAAAATATGTTCGGTAA
>JAADFI010000025.1 GCA_013152905.1 Microcaldota archaeon | reverse complement strand
GTTTCGTCGGCAGCGGAACAGGACCTTTCATAACCACACCGAACTTTTTTGTGATTTCTCTGATTTCCGTACATATGGCTTCCAGTTTCTTTGGGTCAGTTGATGTCAACTTGATTCTCGCCTTCTGCATAGCCAGCACCAAACTTTAAATCACACTTAGGAATATATAAATTTATCCGATGGGTGTATCGGATGTCAATAGAAATAGAAATTAATAAAATATTAAGTAGCCGACAAAAAATGGAAAAACTTCTTTTTCTTGAAAAGAAAAATAGAGGCGTGGAAAAAAGTCAGATAATCTTTATAGGAACATCAGAACTGGCAAATTATTATTGGTGTGCTATGAAATCTTTTCTTAGAAGTAAAGAACAAGAATTAAATTTTTTCGCCAGCTACTTACACGACAGAATTTTATATTCATTTCAGTTAGGATTTATTAAGAAATTACCAAAAAAAGAAAAAATGCTTTTACGAATCGGAGATGAAATTACACAACACGATATAGAAAAACTCCTTAAAGAAAAAGGCCAAAACAGTGTAGCTGTCCTTTCATCGGCAATTGTAACCGATAGAGATGGAAATAAAAAAATGATTATAAATCCTAGTCTTCCAGAAGAAGAGAAATTATATCTAGAACAACAAGCTAAATTTGAAGGCATTGAGATAGTTGACCCGGAGAAGTTTCCATCTATTAGAGGCGAATTTCTTGAGAGCACAAAAGCCGAACAGTATCCAACAATAAGGTGGAATTTCGAGTGGGATAATTATGTTATAATTGGTGTTCCTGATGGTATTACAGATGATTTTGTTTATGAATTTAAAACCACCAGAAATAAATTTCTGATGAATTTCATAAAGCCTGTAGCATTTGCACAGGCAGATTTATATGGTTTTTTCTTTAAAAGAAACATAAAACGTGTTCAAATTTATGTTACGGAAGAAGACATAATTAAAACATGGGTAGAAAAAGTTGATATATCAAATGCATACAAAACACTTAATTATTTTAAAGCTATGGATGAAGGAACCGAAGTCATACCACCTAAAAAATGGAAATGTATAAGCTGTAAATATAAAAATAAATGTAATGTGAATTAACGTATTTTCTTTTCATTCCCTTCCTTTATCATGAACCAGATGGCTACGATTACGATGATAAGAAACGCCCACGAAGTTATGTTCTGCGGAATGTAAACGCTCCTCAAACCGAGAAGCTCCAGACCACCCGCATTAACAAAAACAAGAAAAGCTATGATTATAAAAATAACAGCAAATATATGGCTGTATTTTTCAAAAACATTTGCGGTCACTCCTTCTTTTATAGTCTTACCATCGGGGGTTATAACTTCAGGCTCCTTAAATTTTACACCGGCTATCTCCAGGAATATTATCAAGACAAGCAGCCCTATTACAACGAGTATCAGGCTCGAGGCCATCTGAGACATCACGGAAACCAATTCTGCAGGCGCGGAAAACAGCACCATGAATCCCGAGACAAGCGCGATTATAACCCTTGCCGAGTTGGATTTCGGTATGTTGACCTGAGAAAGAACGCCGTACACAACCGCAAAAGTAAGCAACCACAGCATGAGCTCAGGGATACCGAGATTATATATGCTCGAAACTACGTTCATGCTTTCACCTTTATTTACTTTTTCGTTTCAAAACCATTTAAATCTATTCCTTTCCGCCGCTTTCGTTCATCAGCACCCACACAGCGATTATCATTATTACAAGGAAAAATATTATGCCGAGTGCGGTTTCGCTCAGGGAAAGCCGCCAACCGAGCAGATTCAGCCCGCCCGCGCCTATGAAAATACCCAGACCGACGAGTAGTATCAATCCGCCGAAAAACCTCGGATGCTCCGCAAAGATATGTTTATCTCCTACCTTTGTACCGGTCATTTCAAGGAAAATCAAAATGAGCAGCAGCCCGAAGGCTATCATTATGAAGGCGGTTACGAGGTTCATTATGAATCCGGTTACCGGCGTGGCCGCAACGGAAAGCAGAACGAAAAACGCGGTGACGAGCGAGATCACACCCCTGACGGATGCCTGTTTGGGAATCCCTACATGGGAAAGCACACCGTAAACTATGGAAAGCGCAAGCATCCATAAAAGAATCAGAGGAAAGCCCGATTCCCGGAGCCCTACGATCAACGCTTCTATACCTGTCATTTTGCCCCCCTAAGAGTTCTTCTTATCAGCCAGAGTTCTCTTGCAACGAGCAGGCCTATTATCATTCCTACCCAGGGCGCAACGAGACCGGCAAAGTACTCCGCCTTCGTAAGGAACCCGGAATTTTCCAGACATACCTTTTCGCCGTCAACCGAAGGAACCTCAGCGGAAAGAACGGCCAGTGCCGAAATCGAAAGCACGAGAAGGAACAAACTCAGAAGCACAAGTATGAAATCCTCCACGAACTTCTCGGCCCTTCCCAGGAAATCCCTGGCTTTACGGATTTTTTTCATAAATATTAATTACCCTTATCTACTTAAAACTTTTTCAGCCCCGAACCTTTTCCGACGGCCCCGACTTATACACGTACCAGAAGAGAAGCACGAGCAGGATTATTCCGGAAAGGAATGCGAGGTTCTCACCGCCCCCGACAAAAGGTATCTCGACTTTCAAGCCCTCGAGTCCGGAAACGCCTATCCCGAAAAGCACAAGCAGAATGACACCGGTGGTTATGGCTTTTTCCTCATAGTCCGCCCCTGCTTTTCTGAGACCGAAGGCTTCTAAAAGGAAAAGGATGAAGAAAATGGCGATGAAAAACCACGTGACGTTCGGGAGATACGTGAAAAGCACGGAAACGAACGGCTCATAGGTTGCAGCAAAATACGCTATGGCAAGAGATATGACCATTTCGACGGCTGGATTTCTGAATATATCCGAGATTCTGAGAACCCCGAAAACAACTGCAAGAACGAACAGGAAGGGGATGAAAAACGTTTCATTGGGAATCATTTCAATCACAATTAATTTTTCTCCCTGAACTTATTTATATATTTCCCGACTTCCTCGGCGACCGTTTCGGGTGTTTTAAATGTCGTGTCTATTTCGACAACGTTTTCGTGCTTCTGCCTCGACTCCCATGCTATCAGGTCTATCATTTCAGCCTCAACATTTTCCCTGATTTTTTCGGCGTCCCATCCCTTTTTCTCCAGCCTTTTCTTAAGTGTCTCCGGCTCGCATCTGAGAACGATTACACCGGAAATCAATTCGTCCGGAAGAAGATGCGAAAGATGCGATTCTATTACGTCGAAATCCGTAGGATTTTCCTTCAAATAGTCCGCAACGATTTTCATGTCAACGACCAAACACTTCCTCGCGGTGTCGAACCCCGAATGAAGGGATTTTTCCCTTACAAGGTCGTTAAGGTGAAGAACCCTGAAACCGCGTTGTTCCAGTAGTCTCGAAACCTCTGTCTTGCCCGTTCCCGGTGTCCCGGTCAGGGCAACAAACTTCCTGCAAGACTTTTCGGACCAGCCTTTTCTATTTTCACCTTCACGAAACATCCCGGTCTACCTCCCGAGAATCTTACCGGTTTGTAGTTTTTCGTTCTCCCCAGACCTTCCTCAACTATCAACACCTCCTTGGTGCGTCCGATGTAACGTTCGTTCTTCTTTCTTGAAATTTCCAGACACACTCTGGAAAGCTCCACGCTTCTTCTTTTTTTCACCTCGCTTGATAGCTGTTTCATCTTCGCTGCAGCCGTTCCCGGTCTCGCTGCGAACCTGGATATGTTCACATAATCCGGCTGGACTCTTTTCACGAGCTCAACGCTTCTGGCAAAATCCTCCTCGGTTTCTCCGGGGAATCCGACTATTATATCGGTCCACACCGTTATATCCTGAACGACCCGTCTCACTGTTTCTATACATTTTTCAAAATCCGCAACGGTATACTCTCTTTTCATGGCTTCGAGTATTCTGTCCGATCCCGACTGCACAGGGAGGTGGAGAAATCTGTAAAACTTTTCGTTTTTAATAACCTCGCAGAACCCATCGAGTATTTTTACCAAGTGAGACGGATTCATCATCCCTATTCTCACCAGAAACCTTCCCGGGATTTCGGTTATCCCTTTCATGAGTTCGATGAGACTCGAACCTATATCCGAGCCGTAGGCCGCTGTGTCCTGGGAGGTAAGCCATATTTCCCTGCACCCGGAGGAAACCGAAAGCCTGATTTCCCTGAGAATATCCTCCAGAGGATACGAAACGAGCTCACCTTTTGCCAGTTTTGTGGCACAGTAAGAGCACTTTCCGGTACATCCTTCGGATATTTTGATTATCCCTCTCACCGGGTTCGACCTTATCCTCGGGAGACCCAGTTTCGCCTCTTTCTTCCTGCCGAGAAGCGCGACTTCCTTGCCTTCGAGAATCTTCTTCACGGCGGCCGGTACCGAGGTGAGATGGTGTGTTGAAACCACAGAGACGCCTGCATCGAGAAGTTTTTCCGGCACGACCTCCGGTGCGCAACCCGTGACGAGAATCTTCTTTCCGAGTTTTTTAAGCTCATCTATTCTTGAAAAGAGCCGCTGCTCCGTGACGTGTTTTACGTAACAGCTGTTGAGTATAACGATATCCGCTATTTCCGGACTCCCGACGACCTGGAATCCGCTTTTCGAAAGCAAGCCCGCAATCATTTCGGATTCGGCCGTGTTCGATGAGCAGCCGTGCCGTACGTCTCGATGTATACGCGCATAATCTTTTATCACCCACCGTTTTATAAATTAACTTCGTAATATGTCGAATATATGTTCGACAATCTTAAATATTTTTCTGCTGAATGAAAAATCAGAGGTGATGAGGTATGCCGAAAAGAAGAAAAGCCAAATTCCGTAAAAAACTGGAAAGAATAAGGAAGCACGTAGATTGTATATCCACATTAACCGCAATAGGAGTTTCGGCATTGTACGGACCCGAAAACATTAGAGAAGCCATTCAAATATACGCACCTACTGCAGTGTTTGTTAGAGGTATGCTAGGATTGGGTCTCTCTACACTCGAAGGTGTTTACAGCTCTAAAGTCTGGAAAAAAATAGAGAAAAGAATTGCAGACTATTCGAGCAATATGAAGGGGTATCTTACGGGCTTTTGTGACAGACACCCAGGAGTTTGTAGACTAGTCCCGATCAGCTACGCTCTTTAACCAGCTTTTCTATTTTTTTAACTATTTTCGCCGGGTTTCTCACACCGCGGAACACTATTCTGGCTTCCTTTCCGGCCCTCGAATCT
>JAADFI010000024.1 GCA_013152905.1 Microcaldota archaeon | reverse complement strand
CTCATGACCTGCCCAACAAGAAAATCAAGCGCCTTTTCGTTCCCGGATAAATAATCCTCGACAGCTCTTCTGTTTTCCGAAACAACTTCATCGACGAGCTCATCGGAAACCTCGGTGGAGGAGAACTCTTTCAGCAGGCTCTCCAGCTTCTCGGGCGCGAACACGACTTCCCTGAGTATGAGCTCACCCGCCCTGTCGGATATTTTTCCCTCGGTAACGGATTTCACGACCATGGAAAAAACATCAGGGGTTATCTTCGTCTCTTCGATTCTCAGAGAATGATAGTTAAGTATCTTTTTAAGCACAACCATCCACGACGCGGATTCCTCTGGTTCAAGATACTCAAGCGTTTTTTCGAAAAATTTGGCGATCCCTAAGGACGTGGTTACAGTCCTTGCAAGCTCGACACCGAGTCCGAGCTCGGTCTGGTATCTCCTTCTCTTTTCCTCGGGTAGCTCCGGTATGCGTGACCTCACGGTTTTTATAATTTCTGAAATGTCGATCTCGGGAATATCCGGCTCGTTTATGTATCCGTAATCCTCTTCGGTCTCTTTTTTTCTCATGGACCTCGTTACACCCGCATCCGGATCCCAGGCCCTGGTTTCCCTTTCGATTCTCCTGCCCGAGCGGATAAGATTTTTCTGCCTCAAAACCTCGTACTTGAGTGCCTTTTCTATTTCCCTGAAACCGGAAATGTTCTTTATCTCCACCCTTTCATCACCAACGGACACGTTCGCATCCGCCTTTACTGTACACCTGAGAGGATCGTAAACACCGAGATACTCCAGAATTTCGCACAGCGTTCTGAGAAAATCCCTTGCGGCTTCGGGCGACTCCATGTCCGGCTCGGTCACTATTTCGCAGAGCGGTATCCCGGAACGGTTGTAGTCAACGAGCACGTATTTGGAATTAACTAGCCCGCCGACATGCACAAGCCTTGCAGGATCCTCTTCAAGATTAACCCTTCTTATCCTTACCTTTCCGGATGCTGTCTCGAGATACCCGCCGGAACCTATGGGAAGCTCGAACTGCGTTATCTGAAAATTTTTAGCCATGTCCGGATAGAAATACGTCTTCCTGGAAAACCTGAGATTCTGCGATACCGAGGAATTCAGCGCAAGACACACCTTAACCGCATGTTCCACAGCCGTTCTATTCGGAACAGGGCGCCCGCCGGGAAGACCCAAACAGGTCGGGCACGTTAACGAATTCGGTTCTGCCTCTCTGACAGGACACGCGCAGAAAAGCTTTGTCTTGGTGTTAAGCTGAACGTGAACCTCGAGACCTATTTTGACCATAAAAACAACTCAAGAGCCGAATTATATAAAATTTCCCGTAAAAAAATTACTTCATGTTTCCGTACGTTCCGAGAAGATTTCAGAAAGAGGTAATGGAATTACTGAAAAAACATGCCGGACAAAATATCTGTCTCCAGGCACCGACCGGTTTTGGAAAAACCCCTGTGATACTTTCAGCCCTGCTCGAAACGAGCGACAGAAAAATTCTCTGGTGTGTCAGAACCGGGAACGAGGCATCGAGACCGATAGAGGAGCTGAGAAAAATTTCGGAAAAACACCATGTCTTCGGCTTTTCGTTTCGCGGTAAAAAGGACATGTGTCTGCTGCTTCACGCCTCCAGGATAGAGAAAACGCACTCAAACGCTGTTTTCCTCTGCGCAAGAAAGAAGAAAACATGCAGATACTTCTCCGGACTTTCTTCCGGTATTTTCGACTTTTACACCCCCGTGAACCATACGGAAATATACAAATTCTGCAGAGACAACGGTCTGTGTCCGTACTACATGCAGAAACGCCTGTTCGAAAAATCGAGAGTAGTTTCACTGAGTTACAACTACGTTCTCAACACCGAGATTTCGAAATCTCTTTCGCAGATAATGGATCTTTCCGAATGCATACTCGTTGTGGACGAAGCCCATAACCTGAGAAACGCATGGATTTCGGCAAACTCGGACAGAATCACGAAAACCACCTTCGAAAGAGCCGCAAGGGAGGCTGAAAATCTCGGTGAGACCGGAATTTCCAGGGAAATATTATCTTTCTTTAACACTTTTGCCAGGTTCCCCGAAGGTGAAAGCGTGCTCGATGTTTCATCCCTGCCTTCACGGGACCTTTTCGAGGAGGTTCTCGTTCTCGGAGACGAACTCAGGACATCTCTTCTCGAACAGGGGAAGAATCCCTCTTCATCGCTGCACAGACTCGGCGAGTTCTTCCTGAAGGTAATCGACTCGGCCGGCCCGGGAACATCGGTAACGGTTGAAAAAAATAACGACCTTAAAATCGAATTCACCGACATGAGAACCGAAAAAATGCAGGAGCTGTGGGAAAAATTTTCCTTCTGTATTTTCTGCTCGGGGACTCTGAAACCGATCAAAGCATTTTCCGAACCGATAGGTCTGAAGAATTACAGATACATAGAAGTACCTTCGATCTTCGACCCGGAAAAAATCGAATGCGTGCTCGTAAAAGGTGTGAGCACCAGGGGCGAAAGTCTCGAGGAAGAGATGAAGAAAAGGTACGCTGCATTGATAGAATACGTACTTTCAATAGGAGTGAACACCGCGCTGTTCTTTTCAAGCTACAGAATAATGAACGAACTCTCTGTTTTCGTTGACCGGAAGAACGCATTTTTTGAAACACCGGGAATGAGCGCACACGAAGCGGAAAAAATGCTCGAGGAATTCAAGAAAAAAGGCGGTGTCCTGTGTGCAAGCCTCCACGGAAGATTTTCCGAGGGCATCGACCTACCCGGTTCGCAGCTGGAATGCGTCGCCGTGATCGGTGTGCCGTTCGAAAAACCGGACCTGAAGACCAGAATTCTTCTTGATTATTACAGAAAAAGATACGGTTCCAGAGGTCGTTTCTACGGGTACATCGTTCCAGCCATGATAAAAGTATCCCAGGCACTCGGTCGGGCGCTGAGGTCAGAAGATGATAAGGCAGTTTTTATCCTGGCCGACGAAAGATACGGAAACCCGGGTCTTATGAAGCTTTTACCAGACTACGTCAGAAACGTCAAAATCGCGAAAGTGGAGGAACTGGTAAAAAAATAAAATAAAAAATCATTCGACCACAACAGCCGTCCCGCTCGCACTTACCATGAGCATGCTTCCTCCGATTGTCTCGTAGTCCAGGTCCACACCGACCACAGCGTTCGCACCGAGTCTCCGAGCCTCTTCAACCATTTCGGATATTGCTATTTCCTTTGCCTTTCTCAGCTCCTTTTCGTATGCAGCAGATCTTCCACCAACTATGTCACGAAGCCCTGCGAACAGGTCTTTCAGAATATTCGCACCAAGTATTGCCTCGCCGCTGACAAGACCTATGTACCTCACTATTCTTCTACCTTCGACACTCGGAGTAGTTGCCACGAGCATGAAATTTTTTAGGGGAAGTAAATTTATAAACCAAACCGTTAACTTTATAAATAATCCGGGCCTGAATAAAGTTAGGAACTTCTGAAGGAGATGTCATGGCAGAAACCGCTCTTAAAACCGGGACAACCACGGTAGGTATAATTTTCAGGGACGGTGTGGTTCTCGCCTCGGACAAGCAGGCAACCTTAGGCTACATGGTAGAATCGAAAAAAGCCAAGAAAATATACAGGCTCGACGATCACATCGGAATTTCGGTAGCCGGTCTCGTGGGCGATATCCATTCCATGGTGAGACTTTTAAGGGCACATTTCAAACTCTACAAACTCGAGCGTGGACCGATAAGTGTCAGAGCGGCCGCCACACTCGTATCTAATGTTCTCCACGGAAGCAAATTCTTTCCGTATCTCGTCCAGATAATTCTAGGCGGTTTCGACGGGAAACCCGGTCTTTACGCGTTCGATCCGTACGGAGGCACGAGCGAAGAAGACAAATTCTACTCCACCGGTAGCGGAAGTCCCTTTGCCTACGGTGTACTTGAATCCGGATACAGGGAGAATCTCACAAGAGACGAAGCCGTGAAGCTGGCCGTGAAAGCCGTGAAAACAGCGATGGAAAGGGACACCGGCTCGGGATTCGGCGTAACGGTTGCGGTGATCGATAAAAACGGTTATCGTGAGATTCAGAACTGAATTTTTAGGGTTTCTGATATGGAAGAGACCACGGAGCAGATAATCGAAAAAATAAAGGCAGGAGTACCTGAAGAAGCCAAGATATCCGATATAAAATTCGAAGGCTGCGAAATAGTACTTTACAGCAAAAATCCGAAGATTTTCGAAATGGATCTCAGCTTCGTTAAAGAGCTTGTGTCCAGACTGAAAAAAAGAATAATAGTCAGGCCGGATCCGTCGATCTGCAAGGATCCTGAAAATGCCAAAAAAATAATAGAGGAGAGTGCACCAGAAGAAGCCGGAATAAAGCAGATAAACTTTGAGCCGGAGTTTTCCCTGATAGTAATAGAAGCCGAAAAACCCGGGGTGCTGATCGGCAAGGGCGGTGAAACGCTCAGGGATCTTAAGAAAAAGGTTCTGTGGGACATAAGGATAAAAAGGGTACCCGCCATCCCGAGCGACATAGTCAAAACACTCAGGGAAATGATACACAGGGAGTCCGCGTTTAGAAAGGAGTTTCTCGACAGGGTCGGAAGGAGAATCCATTCAGGCTGGAAGGGAACCGAATGGATAAGATTCACAGCCCTCGGGGGTTTCAGGGAAGTCGGCCGCTCGTGTATTCTTCTTCAAACTCCGGAAAGCAAGGTTCTTCTTGATTGCGGAATAAAACCAGGAAACGATGAATTCCCGTATCTCTCGGTACCCGAGCTCAATATACAGAATCTGAACGCGGTTGTTCTCTCGCATCCGCATCTCGACCACTGCGGAATGATACCGTATCTGTACGAGTACGGCTACGACGGTCCTCTGTACTGCACGGCACCTGCGAGGGATCTCATGGTTCTTCTCTGCATGGATTACATAGAACTCGCCCAGCGCGAGGGAAAAAATGCACCGTACACCACAAAAGGGATAAAAAACGCCGTAAGACATTCGATATGCATAGAATACGAAGAGGTTTCGGATATAACTCCTGACATGAGGCTTACCTTTTTCAACGCGGGCCATATTCTGGGTAGCGCACTCGTTCACATACACGTCGGTGAGGGACTGTACAATATTCTCTACACGTCCGACTTTAAATTCGAAAAAACCGCCCTTTTCGAACCGGCCTCACTCGGATTCCCCAGGGCGGAAACCGTGATAATAGAAAGCACGTACGGAAGCTCGCAGGATGTCCAACCCAGAAGAAAGGAAGCCGAGCAGAACCTCATGAACATAATCAACAAAACCGTTGAGAGGGGTGGAAAGGTTCTCATCCCTTCATTTGCCGTGGGAAGGGCACAGGACGTTATGGTAATACTTGCCGAAAACGGTTTCGAGTACCCGGTCTATTTAGAAGGCATGCTCTGGGATGCGCTTGCCATACATACAGCGTACCCTGAATACCTCAGCAGGGAGATTCAAAAAATGATATTCCACCAGGGTTTCAATCCGTTCACGGCGGAAATATTCAAAAGGGTCGGCTCGGCAGACGAAAGAAAGGACGTCATAGAATCAAAGGACCCGTGCGTTATAATCGCAACAAGCGGTATGATGACGGGAGGCCCGGTACTCGAATACCTGAGAGGTCTTGCAGAAAACGAGAAAAACACCCTGGTTTTCGTGGGCTACCAGGCGGAAGGAACCTTCGGGAGGAGGATCCAGAAAGGGTGGAGGGAGGTTCCCATGCAGGTAAACGGAAAAACGATTGCACTGCCGATAAACTGCGAGGTCGCAACGGTCGAGGGACTTTCCGGCCATTCCGACTACAGGCAGCTCATAAATTACGTCTCGCGTATGAGACAGAAACCCGAAAGAATCGTCTGCAACCACGGTGACAACAACAAATGCGTTGAACTTGCAAGGTCGCTCCACAGGCTTTTCAGATGCGAGACGCTGGCTCCCAAAGTCCTCGAAACCGTGAGGCTGAAGTGAATGAAGATAAAGGACCTCTCGGCCCAGGAAAGACCGAGGGAAAAACTGATAAAGTACGGTCCCCGAGCACTGAGTAATGCCGAGCTTCTCGCCATACTGATAGGTAAGGGTTATAAAAATTTCAGCTCCATCGAGCTTTCCCTGAAGCTTCTTTCGAAATATTCTCTCAGAGAGCTTTCAACGGCGGATGTTCGTGAGCTGACAAAAATCACAGGAATAAAGGATGCCAAAGCATGCTCGATTCTCGCGGCTTTCGAACTTGGAAGAAGAGCGCTGTCGTACACGGAAGAGAAATACACGGTTAAAACTCCGGAGGATGTTGTGAGGCTCTTCCCAGAACTGAAAAGCTCGAAAAAGGAGATGCTCAAAATCGTTTCCCTTGATTCCAAGCTCGGTTTGATTTCGATAGAAACCGTCAGCATCGGCGGGTTAAACACTAATTCTGTTACACCCGGCGAAGTCCTGCGACCGGCCGTTTTGAGTTCTGCTGCCGGCATAATTCTCGTACACAATCACCCCAGCGGAGATCCCGAGCCGAGCAAGGAGGATGTGGAAATGACGAAAAGAATTTCGGAAGCTGCCTCACTCCTGGGAATAGAGGTTCTAGACCATATAATAATCGGTGAAAGGTATGTCAGCATGAAGGAGTCCGGAATTTTTTAAAGTTCTTTATGAAGTCTTTTTATATCTTCGGCTAATTTGAGCGTTTTAAGGCCCTTCTCGGATATCTCGTAAATCGAAACCGCCCTTCCCTTTATTCGTTCGACACGGACCTTTATGAGATTGAACTTTTCGAGTTCCTTCAGCCGCTCGCTTCTCATTTTCTCGTTTGCACATGCCTGCGAAATATCTTTAAATCTTCTCGGTCTTTCCTTAAGGGCTTTTAATATGTTATACGTGTACTTTTTGGCGAGAACGTTAAGCACCGTGCGCTTTTTCATATAAAATTTTTCAGGCGTGAAAATTTTATCCTTTTCCGAACCGAAACGGTTAAAAACTTACGTTTTCTACAGGTCTTGACCGAAATTTTAAATAGGAAGCACGAAAAAATTAATTCTGGCGCCGATAGTCTAGACGCGAAAGCGGGGCAATGGTCAGGACCTCGGCCTTCCAAGCCGATGACCCGGGTTCGAATCCCGGTCGGCGCACCATATGAAAAGAATAGGTCGGGAAGAAAGAAGAATCGCGCGAGAACGGGTATCCATCCTGCTCAGGGAAGCCGCGAAAACCGAGGACGAGACCCTGAAAAAAAGGTATACAGAGCTTGCAAGGAGAATAACAGAAAGATTTTTAAAGAAGGGAAACAAAAGAAAGAGGGATGGGAATGCACGAAGTTCCTGCCGATGAGGCCATAAAAAGGATAGCGGAAGAACTGAAAAAAATGAAAAATATTAAATATCCCTATCCAGTTCCGATCAAGGCAGGTGCATACGCGGAAAGACCTCCGATTCAGGATGATTTCTGGTACATAAGATGCGCGGCTATTTTAAGAAAACTTTATTTAAAAGGCCCTCTCGGAACATCCAGACTCAGAACTATGTTCGGTGGCAAGAGAAGAAGGGGTCACAAACCTCCAAAGTTCAGGAAGGCCGGCGGAAAATTCATAAGAACCATGCTTCAGCAACTGGAAGCCGAAGGGCTCGTAAAAACAGTAAAGGGTAAGGGCAGGATCGTTACGCCGAAGGGCCAATCCTTCCTGGATAAAATCGCCTCATCGATAAAGGGAGGTAAATGAATGGAGCAGGACGAAGCCGTAAAGAGGATGCTCCTGAGAAAGTTCCTGACAAAACCGGCCCTCGAACGTTTAGGGAGGGTCAGGCTGGCAAACCCTGTGCTGGCAAGTCAGCTGGAAACATACCTCGTCCAGGCGTATGCGTCCGGACAGATAAAACAGGTAACGGATGAGGAGCTGAAAAAAATCCTCGAACTCCTCACCAAAAAAAGGGAAACAAAAATAAGGAGGGTGTGAAATGGTAGTGAGACACCTGGGAAAAAAACTAAGGCTGATCGCTGCAAGGATAAAAAACGCTCCGAGGTGGGCGGATCTTAAAAAATTCGGTAAACGGGCCAGAACCAGGAGAATAAGAACCCCTGTCAAGCACTGGAGAAGAGGACGGCTTAAAAGGTGATAGAGAATGGAGAGAGTCTACACCATTCCTCTGAGAAAAGCGTTTCGCGCACCGCGAACAAGGAGGGCAAAAAAAGCCATAAAAATAATACGAGAATTCCTTGAAAGGCACATGAAAGGCGAGGTAAGAATAGGAAAAAGCATTAACGAATCCGTGTGGGCGCGCGGAATCCAGAAGCCGCCAAGAAGGGTCAAAATTCACGCAGTAAAGGAGGACGGTGTAATCTATGCGGAACTCGTCGGCGTGGAAATAAAGAAACCTGTGAAAAAGGAAGAGAAGGAAAAGCCGGCGAAGGAAAGGAAAAAGAAAAAGCTTGAAGAGGAAATAAAGGAGGAGAAGGAAAAATCAAAAGGCAGGGAGGCTAAGGTGAAGGAAGGTGGCGGGGAAGAAAAAGCCGAAAAGTAAGTGCAAACACAGGTCGGTGCAGGTGTGGAAAAAATACTCTGTAAAGGACGGGAAAATCGAGAGAAAAGGGAAGTTCTGTCCGAGATGCGGGCCCGGGACTTTTTTGGCTTCACATCCGGGCAGGGTTTTCTGCGGTAAGTGCGGATACGCCGAGGTCCAGAATCCTCAGAAATGATTTCAAAGAATTAAGCCGTTTATGGTGTGACCGCCGAAAGCAAGGAAGAGGCCGAGGGTTATTTTTCCGAGTACCGATGCAAGAACGAACCTTCTGAACGGATATTTCATTATCCCGCACAGTATTCCTATGATATCGTCCGGAAGAGGTGTTGCCGCGAAAATGAAAATTATCCAGAAACCCCTGTGCCTCTGGAACCACTCCTCCGCGACGCGGAAAAGCTTATCCTTTCTGTATCTTTCTATCGCCTTTGCACCGGCAGCACCCACGCCGTAACCCGTGGCCTCACCCAGACCGGCGCCTATACCGGAAATTATTCCCACGAGAACCGGGTTAAGGAAAGCCCCGGCAGAAAAAACGACCACAAACGAAGGAAGGGGGAAAAGAACCGATGCGGAGCCGATAAAGGAGACAACGAAAACGCCCAGGTATCCGAGACTTTCTATAATACCCTGCGCCCACGAACCGAACGAAGCAGCGAGATTTTCAAGCATAATATTTTTTGTAACAGAATAAAAATATATGCCGATAATGGTTCTCACCACAACGGATTCCAGGGAAAAAGCCGAGGAAATGGCGGAAAAGCTGGTTTCAAGAGGCACCGTTGCATGCGCTCAGATAGTGCCGGTGAAATCGTTCTATACCTGGAAAGGCAGGACGGAGAAAACGCAGGAGTGGCTTGTCATCATGAAAACAGCGAAGGATTTCGAGACCGTTAAAAAAGAGATAAAGAAGATTCATAACTACGAACTTCCGGAAATAATATCGGTTCAGATAACGGCCGAAAACGATTACCTGGAATGGCTTCGTTCATGCGCCGAAAAAACTCCTTAGCTTCTTTTTTATCCTTTCAACGGGGAGATCCCTCCTGGGAGAATAGACACCTATATACCAGTAGTTCCATTCGGCTTCGCATAGCATTTTCACGAGCGGTGAGAACTCTTCAAGTAAAACGTTTTTCCCTCCTATTAAAATTCTGCTTTCCTTCATTTCGGGTTTCCCCGGAACGTCGACGATTATTTCTCCCGGGCCAAGACCGCACAGCCCGGATAGCTCTTCTTCGATCGATTCAACCTCGATCGGTTTTTCGAGAACTCTCACATCTATATCGGATTTTCCCAGCCTGAGGATCATTTTGTAGAGCTCTCTGCGGTTTATTTTTTCGACCAGCGTCCTTGAAATACCGGAAGAATTTTTCAGCAGCGAAAGAAGCCCGGCATCATCCATTTCCCGTATCTCCCGGGGTGAAACTGCTTGGTTTTCTATCATACTGTAAACTGCCTTTCTCAGCATCGCCTCCGCTATTCTGCTTGTGTGATGCATGTAAACCGTCGGATACATCATGTATCTTGCGATGAGAATCGATTCGAGCGCGGGAACGTATTCCGGATCAACCGAAATCCTGTTTTTCTTGATTTCTATGCTTTTTATTATCACATCCGAGTATATCACTCCGTAAGCCACGCCAGTATAGTAAGCATCCCTTCTCAGGTAATCGAGTCTATCAACGTCCACCTCTCCTGAGATAAGACGACCAACGAGCCCCTTTCCGAGAATGAAATCACAGACCTTTTTCACGTCGATTCCGTTGCTTTCCAGCACGGCGGAAATCTCTCCGGATTTTATTTTTTCAACGGTTATTTCTTCGTGCGATTTTCCGGTCAAATATTTTAACTGAAGCGTGTGCGAAAACGGTGCGTGTCCGAGATCGTGGAGAAGCGCTGCAGCCCTGAATTCAAGCGGATGAGAAATTTCGTGTATTTTACAGATTTCGGTTGCAAGGTAATAACTTCCTACCGAATGCTCGAACCTCGTGTGAACGGCCGATGGGTACACGAGATGGCTGAGGCCGAGCTGCTTTATTCCGCGGAGCCGCTGAAACGATGGTGTGTCCAGAATTTCTATGAACGGTTTTTCCATTCTGATGAAACCGTAAATCGGATCGCGGATGAATTTCATAAAACTGATTTCGGATTTCAAAGCTTTAAGTTTTAGCTTTCATCACTTTTTATCATGCTGTGTCTCGGCATAGAGTCAACGGCGCACACATTCGGCGTGGGAATAGTCGATGAAAACTGCAGGGTGCTCTCGAACAAAAAAGCCGTTTACGTTCCGCCGAGCGGCGGTATCGTACCGAGGGAAGCTTTCCTGCATCACACATCGAAGGCACCGGAAGTTTTGCTGTCGTCGTTAAAAGAAGCAGGCATAGACATCGGGGATATAGATGTTTTTTCCTTTTCCCGCGGGCCCGGTCTCGGTCCGTGTCTAAGGGCGGGCGCGGTGCTGACGAGGTTCCTTTCGCTGAAAACAGGGAAACCGATAATCGGTGTGAACCATTGCGTTGCGCATATCGAGATAGGGAAGAAGCTTTCCGGTGCATCGGATCCGGTCGTTCTTTATGTCTCGGGGGGTAACACACAGGTACTGGCCTTTGTCGATGGAAGATACAGAACGTTCGGTGAGACTCTGGATGTCGGAGTGGGAAACGCGCTCGACATGTTCGCAAGGGAATGCGGGCTCCAGCACCCGGGGGGGCCGAAGATAGAAAGACTCGCGGAAAACGGAAAGTACGTGAAGCTTCCTTATACCGTCAAGGGAATGTGTCTTTCTTTTTCCGGGATAATAACCGAGGCCCTGAGGCTGTACCGCTCGGGGGTCAGACTCGAAGACCTGTGCTTTTCACTCCAGGAAACGCTTTTTGCCATGCTAACCGAGGTCACAGAAAGGGCTTTGGCACACACGGGAAAAAACGAGGTTCTCCTGACGGGTGGGGTGGCTGCCAACAAAAGACTGAGGGAGATGCTGAGAATAATGTGCGAAGAGCGGGGGGCGGATTTTTACACCGTACCGCACGAGTTCGCCGGAGACAACGGCGCGATGATCGCATGGACCGGGATTCTCGCGTTCACCAGCGGAATTTCAGAAAAGGTCGAGGATACGAAAATAAATCCGAGGTGGCGCACGGACGAGGTAGATATAACCTGGATTCAACCCAGCACAAACCTTTAAATAATTTTCGGTCGGATAATTTTCTTTTATTTAAAGAGTATATGAAGGCTTTGGGAATACCTGATGATCCTAATGTTCTTAGGAAGGAGATTTCCGAACTTAAAGGGGTGGTCGAGCGATCGGAAAGTATGGGTCTTTGGTGTAGGCTGAAATTATCATCGCTGACTAACCGTTATCCGTCCTATCGGCCGGGTGATACTTCGATTCTCCGAGGTCCGACCGTCTACAGATTATATTGAAACTACTATCCGGTAAACCGAAAACTATTTAAACCAATAATTTCAAAAAGTTTTTATGAATTTCGTGCGCGTCATTCTGCTACTAGTATAAAAATTTTTCAGAGGTGTTCTTCTCATGCCCATTCCTTATTGTGAAGCTATACTCACATGTGGAGACGGAACCGCTGAATTAAGAATAGGTGAAAGAACAATTCTCTTAACCCTGACGAAAGTAGATCAAATGATTTTTGATGGTAAAGAACAGGAGAGAGTGTATTTATACCTCGGTGAAGGTCCGCAATATCCTTATCCCATTAATGGTGTAGGATGCTATTGTGACGACGAAGAGACCGGCGAGTATTTTAAGCAATATCCTTCATTTGCCATCCACCTCGTGCCTCCCAGAAAGGATGAAAGGATATATGTTCCAAATCCGTTTCTGTATAAGGTGGGTAACGATGGAGGCCTATGAAAGGAAGTGGCAGCAGAAGTGGGAGGAAGCCGGTCTTTTCGAACCGGAGCCGGACAAAAGGAAAAAATTCTTCATAACCTTTCCCTACCCGTACCAAAACGGCCCGCCCCACATAGGACACGGTTTCACGTTTCTTAGAAACGAGGTTTTCGCGAGATACAAAAGAATGCGCGGGTTCAATGTTCTCCTTCCTCAGGCCTGGCACGCAACCGGCGGTCCCATAGTCGCATCGGCCCTGAAAATAAGGGAAGGGGATGAAAAACAGATAAAAACCCTGAAGAGTCTCGGGATACCTGAAGACGAGATAAAAAAATTCTCGGACCCGGAATACTGGATAAAATATTTTACCTCGAAATGGAAAAAAGCGTTCAAAAGTCTCGGGGCATCCGTTGACTGGAGAAGGGAATTCTTCACAACGCATCTGAACCCGGCTTACTCGAAATTCATCGAATGGCAGTACAGGAAACTCAGAGATCTCGGATATCTCGTCAAAGGTTCGCACCCCGTTGTATGGTGCCCGAAGGAAAAAAAGGTCGTTGGTGATCATGACAGACCGGACGAGTACGCCGGAATCGTTCCCGAAGAGGTCGTTCTGATAAAATTTTCCCGCGGTAAAATAATATTTCCATGCGTTACTTTCAGACCGGAAACGGTTTACGGCGTCACCAACATATGGATCAACCCGGACTCGGAATACTGCGAGATCGAAATCGGCGAGGAAAAATGGATCGTCTCCGCCGCAAGCATACCCGAACTCGAAGCGCAGAAAGGGAAGGTCAAAATCGTGAAAAAATTCGCCGGAAAGGATATCGAGGGTCTCGAAGTGAAAAACCCTGTCACGGGCAGCGTGGTCCCTGTTCTCACCGCGGAGTTCGTCAAACCCGAATTCGGAACAGGGGTTGTGATGTCCGTCCCTGCACACGCGCCGTATGATTACATCGCGCTGAAAGAATCGGGCCTGGAGTTTAAAATGATATCGCTTATACAAGTAGAAGGATACGGTGAGTTCCCCGCGGCCGAGGTCTGCGAAAGAATGGGAATAAAATCCCAGAAGGAAGTCGAAAAACTCGAGAAAGCCACAAAGGAGGTTTACACCGCGGAGTTTCACAAGGGCATTCTTAAAGATATCACCGGAAAAAAAGGCATGAAGGTGAGCGATGCGAAACCGGTTCTCGTAGAGGAATTCGTTAAATCTGGTGCAGCTGAGAAATACTACGTTCTTCCTTCCGAGGTCCTCTGCAGATGCGGCGAACGATGCATAGCCGGAATAATAAAAGATCAGTGGTTCCTCAAATACTCTGACCCGGAGTGGAAAAGACTTGCGCATGAATGTATCGACGGTATGTCGTTTTTCCCCGAAGAGATAAGGAGAAATCTTCATTCCGCCGTGGACTGGTTGAGGGACTGGGCATGCACGCACAAGGGCGAGCTCGGGACACCGCTTCCGTTCGACAGGGAGTGGGTAGTTGAATCTCTGAGCGACTCAACGATATATCCTGCTTATTACATCGTTGCTAAGTACCTTCAAAATCCGGAAAGATACGGAATAAACATCGAAAGACTGAAGGATTCCTTTTTCGACTTCGTGTTCCTCGGCGAAGGCGATCCGGCAGAGGTTTCGGCCGAGAACGGTATCGAAAAAGAGCTGCTCGAAGAAATAAGAAAGGAATTCGTTTACTGGTATCCGGTCGATTTCAGAAACTCCGCGAAGGACCTGCTCAACAATCATCTGCCGTTTTTCATTTTCCATCATGTCGCACTCTTTCCCGAATCGTTCTGGCCGAAAGCCATAGGCGTAAACGGGTGGATGATGGTCGGCGGCGAAAAAATGTCCAAGTCGAAAGGAAATTTCATTCTCCTCGAGGAGGCCGTGGAAAAATGGGGCGCGGATGTCACGAGACTTTCCATACTTTTCTCTGGGTCCATGGGACTGGATGATATGAACTTCGAACCGGAGTTTCCGGAAAGAATGAAGAGAAAGATAAAACAGCTTTTCAGGCTCGTGGAACTCTACGGCTCGGGAAGGGACGAGATCAGGCCGGTAGATAGATGGTTCAGAAGCAGGCTTCACAGAAGGATCAAAACCGTTACGGAATTCATGGAAAATACCTCGTTCAGAGATGCAATGGAAAGAATACTTTTTGAAAGCTTCAACGACCTTTCCTGGTACACCAGAAGATGCAGGGAAGCGAACCGCGAGGTGATGAAGGAGTTTATCGAGAGCCTCGTTCTCATGCTTTCGCCGTTCGCTCCGCACGCGGCCGAAGAGCTGTGGGAAAAGCTGGGTAAATCGGGTTTCGTTTCCATCGAAAACTGGCCGGAAGCGAAAGAGGAGTTTATCGACGATGTTGTGGAAAAGCAGGAGGAGCTCGTCGTAAAAACACTCGAGGACATCAGGGAGTTGAAA
Organism: Microcaldota archaeon; assembly: GCA_013152905.1. GTDB lineage: Archaea > Aenigmatarchaeota > Aenigmatarchaeia > Aenigmatarchaeales > JAADFI01 > JAADFI01. Next base: position 7,775 of record JAADFI010000024.1, on the reverse strand, counting down.
AAAATAGTCAAAGGTGAATGGAAGGAAATAAGAATATACACCTCGAGGTCGTGGAAGTACAGAGTTCTCGAAATAGCCTCGGAAAAACCGGAGAACCTGGTAAAGGAGATCATGAAAATCGATGAGATAAAGAAACACGGCACCGAAGCCGTGAAGTTTGCACAGAAATTAACCGACCGGATAGAGAAACCGCTTTCGATGGAAGCCGAATTCCAGGCGCTGAAGTCGGCTGAAGGGTTTTTTGAAAGAGAGCTCGGCTGCCAGGTCAGGGTTTTGAAAGGTGATGAATCGGATTCGGAAAAAGCAATGCGTGCCGAGCCGGGCAAACCTGGTATAGAGATCATCACGGAGTAACGTTTTGAGGTTCTGTCAGCCGTTGTGAGACGGGACACACAACAGATAAGTTATCGAGTTCGGGTTTAAAAACATCTCGCGTGAAAGAACGTCACGAGCAAAAAGACGAGTGCGAAATGCTTCGGGAAGAAAAGAAGATCAGGTCCTTGTCTCTATGGGAATAGTTTATGAGCTTTTCAAATTAATATGCTGAGGGAACAGGGTTTGTTAAAAGAACCCTCTGGAAAAATCTTGAAAAATGGATGGATAAGAATGCGATAAAGGTCGTAACCGGCGTAAGAAGGAGCGGTAAACCGATTCTTTCCATTCAGGCTCTTAAGGGAAAAAATATAGAAAGTATCCAAAACGTATTTGGAGCAACTTCAATTCTTTCTGTTTGAAGAAGCGGAGATTTTTTGTTTCGTTCTGGATAAAGAGCCTTGGTATAAATGGATCATGGTTTTGTTCTGAAACACAGAACAAAAAGGTTCTATAACCGTTTTAGGAGAAATAGGAAAAATATTTATGAATGTGCGGAAAGCTTTGTAGAAAGTTTTGTTTCTGTGTATAATTTGTTATAGAGGGTGAGTTAAGCTAACATGCTTTTTTTGATCAAAACATTTAAATACTTAAGTTGAGTAAAACTATACATGGAGTATTATCCAAGAAAAGTAGAACAAAAATTGGAAAAATGGTTAAAGCGAAGAGAGGTTATCGTGATAAAAGGTCCCAGACAGGCGGGAAAAACCACTCTGCTTCTGCACCTCAAAGAAAGACTTGGCGGTAATTACATTACTTTAGAAGACCCTGATTTTCTGGAGGAGTTCGATAAAAGACCGAAACAATTTGCAAAGAGGTTCAGCGGAAATCTTTTTCTGGATGAGGTTCAATACTCGGAGCACGCTGGGAAGCGAATCAAATTCATTTATGATACGTTCCCGGAAATCAAGCTGTTTGTGAGCGGTTCTGGATCTTTTGATGTAAAGGTACCGGTAGCAAAATACCTTGTCGGCAGAGCAATTCTTTTTGAACTTTATCCTTTAGTTTTTCAAGAATTTGTGCTATGGAAAGCAAAAGACCTTTACAAAATTTACATAGAGAACAAAAAGGAAGTTGAAAATTTCATATCTGGTAAGAAAGCATCTCCAGAAACGGCATTCGAAAATGAATTTAGATTGCTTCTTGAAGAATATTTGATTTACGGCGGCTTTCCAGCAATAGTAAAAGAAGACGATCCGGAAATAAAAGTCGAACTCCTCAAGGCTTTGCAGCAGACTTATCTTGAAAAAGATGTTTTCTTTTTCTTCGATATCAGGCATTTAGGGAAATTCAGGGATGTTCTGAAATTTTTAAGCTTCAATACCTGCAAATTACTGGAGCCTTTCACCCTATCCAGCAGTATATCCATCGATATAAGAACATTAAGAAACTACTTGTCCGTGCTGGAAAACACATATATTATCAGTTTGATAAGACCTTTTTTCAGAAATGTTTCGACAGAACTTAGAAAAAGAAGAAAAATATGCTTTGTTGACACAGGTCTGAGAAATGCAGTTTTGTCAAACTTTGCATCATTATCTTCGAGAACAGATAAAGGTCAGCTACTTGAAAATTATGTGTTTATTCAGTTAAGAGATTATGGTGAAATAAGATACTGGCGGACAAAGGGAAAAGCAGAAGTAGATTTTGTTCTTATCAAAGACGGCGAGATAATACCCGTAGAAGTGAAGTCCTTTGGGAAAATCAAAAGAGGTTTTTTAAGTTTTTTAAAAACTTACAAACCAAAAAGAGCAATTGTTTTTTCGGAAAAGGATTTTGGGATTAAAAAAATTGAAAAAACGAAAGTACTGTTTGTTCCTCATTGGATGATATAGTACTGTGTTAGAAATTCTGTCCCAATAAGATTCGAGAGAAGCGAAATTAACCATGAACCGCCGCTTTGTATGGCGCTTTTTGCACGTATTTGCTACCCCAGCAAGTTGTTTCGTGCATAATTCTTAGGAGAGGATTGCGTTAGAGAAGATAAAATTCGTGTCTCTCTTGAAGTGATTACTTTATACTGGACAAAAATTTAAATATTTGTCCAGTTAAATTTACATCATGAACGCGAGGTTAGGTGGTTCGGTCGCTCGGACCGGGTTAATTTCGTTCCGGTGTGGAAGTGGTTACTCGGGAGCTAAAGATTTTTTCTTATAAATCTCTCTATAAGCTCCTCCAGGTTTTTTGGATTCAGATATTTCATGAAGGTCGCCGAGTTAATCCTGAGTTCTTTTTGAATATCTCCCGGCCTCTTACCCTGAAGTAAAAGATGTTCCAATTTTTTCCACAAGCTCATAATTTATTTTTTCTTGATTTTCCAGCAGCACATATGCACGCAGAACACCTAAAAGTCCGATGTTCTCGAAAGCCTGAGAGACACGTTCATCAATCTTTTTTCTTTCCCATCTTTCTCTGTCGTATTCCCTTCCATATTCTCTAACCTTTTCCCTATATTTCGGATCGGTTCTGTACTTCCTTTTCTGTCTCTCCCGCTCTTTAACCCTTTTTCTCGGATGAAGTATCCTGTATGCCGTGGCATAACCTATTCCGAGCTCACGTGCTATTTTTCCTATGCTCATACCTTCGGTGTACAGAGAAAGTACAGTATCGATTTCTTTTGAGTATTTTTCACGTTCTGACCTACCTTCTATCGAGTTTAAATAATAAACAGCGTTATGTATCGTGTCCATCCGGTTGAAAAAATACGAGAACGTCTTCTTCATCGCCCTCAGCCTCCAAGGAGCTCTCGACAGTACAACATCCTTCTAATTATATCTTTCAAATCTTCTTTTTCATTATCAAGATTCAGATCAATTAATTTTGTAGAATAATTTTTCAGCCTCTCCCCCAAACCCTCAAGATGACCTCTACCCACAACGACTGCAACAGGAGTTCCATACGTTTTAGCAGCTGTTTTTATATTTTCAGCCATCGTATCCTCTCTTTTTTTTATCCAGTTCTTGAACTATTTCCTTAAGTCTTTCTAACACTCGTATTCTCCGTTCTACTTTTTCCGAATACGGTTCGTGAGCAGTTAATTTTAACAGTTTTGGATATAATTCATCATGCTTCCTGGCTATTTTCAACCGTTTTTCTTTGGCACCTTCGTCATCACATGGAAGAACGGGTGTTCGAGTAGCGATATCTTCATATGCGAATCGTCTTTTAGTATCTTGAGAATATAGTAAGGATATAAATATTTTTTGAACTGCATAAACATTATTTAATCTCGTTTCAATTTTTTTCTCTATTTCGGTTTCACCGAATGTGGAAGCCGTTTGATGCAAATCATTCAATTCAGATATTTCATTTTCAAGTGTATAAATATATTTCTTGAGGTCATCATCATCCCAAAGATACCATGGCTCATTTCTCGGTACTTTAACACCTGTCATCTTTTGGATTTCTTCATTAGACGGTCGGGATTTTCCTTTAAGGGGTCTGTCAATGGCTTCCCAAAGAACGGCTTTGAGTCCTTTATTATCTTGAAGATGTTTTATAATCTTGTATTCCCGTAGTACATGCTCCGGATTACTATGATCTTCTCCTATAATATAAATTTCGGCTTCCCCCTCAACCATTTTGTAAATCTCTTCTGATATCCCAACCATATTTATTACTTAGTAGTAGTTACATTTAAAGCTTTCGGTTATTTAAATGTGACCGAGAATTTTTATTTTGATGATGATCGTACCTGTTGCGGCCGATTCGATGGGAGTAAGGTCGATGGCAACACTCGTGCTTTCGGACAAAGTCTTTTTTATAGACCCTTCCGCAGCTCTCGGGCCGTTGAGATACGGTCTTCCACCATCTAAGGAAGAGGAAGAAATGCTCGCTCTTTCGTTTAAAAGAATAATCGATGTGGCAAAACACACGGAAGTATTCTTCATAACTCACTATCATTACGACCATCATCCCCACCCGAGCCTGGAAGACGTTTACGAAAAACTTTTTTCCGACAAGCTAATCGTTTCCATAGATTACAGAAACCTGCATGCATCAGGAAAAACACGCGGAAAAGCATTCCATGACCTCGCATCGGAATTCGCAAAGGAAATAATCTTCGTAGAAGACTCAGAACTCAAATTCGGCAGGACCGCGATCCACACAAAAACAGTCTGGCACGGGGAAGTCGGAAGCAAAGTCGGAAAGGTTCTCATGCTTTTCTTTTCACACGGAAAGCAAACCTATCTTTTCGGAAGCGATGCCCAAAACCTTTACGATCCGGAGGCAAGGGAATGGTTCGAAGAGAAAAACCCGGAAGTCGCAACGGTAGACGGTTATCCAACGATATTTGTAGGCTGGAGGTTCTCGGCGAAAAAATTCGAGGAGTCCAAAAAACTTCTCCTGGAAACCGTGAGGAAAACGCAGCTTAAAACCCTGATATTCGAGCACCACCTCCTGAGGGACGCGAACTACAGAAAAAAGATTTCGGAGTTTTTCGAAATCCTGGAGGTTAAAACGGCGGCCGAGTATCTCGGTGCCGAAAACCTTTTTCTCGAAGCCTGGAGAAAGAAAATCCACAGAGGAGAAATAAAACCGGATGTGAAAGCATTTGATCGTGAGATAAATCTAAGAATAAGAGAGCTGATTAAGTGAACAAGCCTTACTGAGACATTTATGGGAGCGAACGGAGTAACCGAGCCGCTTAATAGCCGTTAATTATCCTACAATAGATTTTAAGCCAAAAGACTGAAAAATTCCAAAAATGACGTTAATATTATTTATATTTTTTTCTTTGTCTTTCAATTATGAGCTATTTTGGTTTAAGAATTTATGAATCAGAACGTGATTTAAACGAACTTCTTCGGAGAATTCCTCGAGAAGAAATTAATAACTTTCAAAACTATGTTAGAGGAATTTTCACTGATTATTACATTGGATTGAAAAAAGAAAGCATAAAGTCCGAAAAGGAACGTTTAGAAACAGATATAAGTCTTGGATTGAAAACTGAAGAAGAATACCTGAAAGAGCTTGAGAAAATCGAAGAAAGAAAAAACGAAATTAGCGGCGAAGTAAAAAGATGTATCCAACAAAATTTAAAGTTAGAATTTCACCCAGAATATCGCGCGCTATTAACTTATTCTATTGAATCAATAACAAGAACCGGGTGGATGTTAGTTTCTGATAGATTAATATTTGAAAACGGAAAAATTGTAGGCGATAGGCTGATATATCATGGAAAGAATTTTAAAATTTTTAAACATACACCTATAGTCAAGATCTGGAATCGTATTATAGATGAATATTTTATGTTACTGCGTAAACATGACAATTGATGATTATTATAGCACACGAAGAATTAAACATAACATCAGCTTATGCGAAGTTTCCCGATGATGGATTTTTATGATGAAAATAAATTTTATAATTAATCTTATTCTGCTTGCAAAATTCTTTAATTCTTTCTTCTTCAATATTCCAATAATCACTTTTTGTTGAGTAAATTTTTTTGTATTTTTCTACAAGTTCTGGTTTATTCTTTTTTAGAAACCCATAAATATTCTCTTTGATAGAAGGGTAAAGGTTTAGGTTTTCAAACCAAAATTCATCAACAAAATATTTTGTTTTTTCAATTATACTCTTCCAATCAGTTATATAGGGGAAAATTGGAGATATGAATAAAGTGGTTCGAATTCCTGCATTACGAAGTTTTTTCAAAGCACCTATTCTTGCTTTTACTGAAGACGAAAAAGGTTCTAACTGTTTTCTTAATCTTTCATTCAAAATTGAAAGGGATACTGCAACAACACGATCCTTGAATTGTTTGAATAAATCAATATCTCTAACTACCAAATCAGATTTTGTCATTAGATCTAAATGAGGCTGTAAAAGAATTAATTTTTCAAGGATCTTTCTTGTAAGTTTATATTTTCTTTCTATTGGTTGGTAAGGATCACAAACAGAACCTATTGTTATCCATTTATCTTTAAATTTATTAGTGATTTCTGGGATCAAATCTGGGGCATTAATTTTAACATCTACAAATTTACCCCAGGGTTCTTCATGCCCACTAAACCTTTTCATGAATCTTGCATAGCAATAAATACAAGCATGCTGGCAACCAACATAAGGATTAATAACATATTCTCCTTCAGGCAGATTTGATTTAACAATAATTGTTTTGGCTTTTATTTCTTTGATTTTAGCCATAGTTTTATTTTTACTAAATTTAATTAATAACTATTCTTTAGAGATTTTTTGAACCAAGAAAAATTGATCCCAGTTTCTGAGAAATGGGCAGTTCCCAATGCCTAGACCTCTGCATTCTTTTTTCATCCACAATTTTCATATAAATTGTTTCACGATTTCATTTCTCATTACAATGCATATTTGCTTATCACCAGAAATGTTAAGGTTTTGTTTGATTTTTTACATTTCTTTGATTTTTTAATCTCATTTATATCCAAAACTAAATCAATCTTTTTCCTTAACAATTCGTCCGCCTTCTTTATCGTTTCGTAGTAGTCGGGAAAACTTACAAACTTCGATAGCTCGTCGAGTTTCATCAGCTTTGCAGAGGAAAAGAACTTATCAAGCTTTAATGTGTCAACATCGATGTTATCCCTGATTATTAAAAAACCTTTGTAGATTCTGGTTTCACAACCTTCCTTTAACGGAAATTGAAACGAAAGCGCTACAGGCAATTCTATAAGCTCCCGTGGGGATGCTTTTATTCCTATTTCTTCCTCTATCTCTCTCAGAGCGGCATCTTCAAAACTTTCGCCTAGCTCAACCCCGCCTTTTATGAATTCAAAACCACGTCCATCGGACCTTTCAAGCATTAGATATCTACCAGCTTTATCTCTGATCAAAACGAAAATTCCCGGTCTTATTCTTATGTGTTGATGGGGATGGTTCAAATACAACTCTTTGATTCGCGAAAAAACATCGTACAGATCTTCCAAATTATTGATGTTCAATTCAAAAAATTCATCTTCAAACTTATTTTTTGTTTGAAGAAGATTCGGATTAAAATATCCTTTCGTGAAAAAGAGAAATTCGGAAATTACAAGATAAAGCCAATGAGTGAACTTTTCGAGCCAATAAGATTCTTCGTTAGATTTCGATAAAATGTTTCTTATTCTTTGCAAGATACACCGAACTCTTCGCAAAGCCGAAGCGAAATCGGGAAATTCCGTGAATTCTTTTAGCAAATCTTTTCCGTACACACGAATAGAGGAAAAAAGCATGAACACAAAAGGGCTGAAAACGCCGGTTTTTATTTCGTCCTGTGTCAAGACTGTGATATCTAGGAGTCCGTATCTTTCTGCAAAACTCTTCAACCACTTAAAATTCAGGTGCTCTTCGTTCACACCGAGAAGTATACTCATATCCGATTCGGAATCGATCCAGCTGCCGTAAACGTAAACAGACACCGGCCGAACGCACTCAACAAGCTC